>JAQVPO010000006.1 GCA_028702015.1 Synergistaceae bacterium
CCGGCTGTGTGGATCATGTGAAGAAGATCCGCCATTGCCTGAGTCGGATGATCTATGTCGCACTGCAGATTAACAAGAGTAGGTCTCTGCTCTAGTATTCCGTCACGGTATCCCTCTTTGACAGCGTCTACGACCTTATGCATGTAAGCATCGCCTTTTCCTATGTACATATCGTCTCTTATTCCGATGACATCTGCCATAAAAGAGATCATGTTTGAGGTCTCGCGTATTGTTTCTCCGTGAGCTATCTGTGATTTACCCTCATCAAGATCCTGGACCTCAAGGCCAAGCATGTTGCAGGCTGAAGCGAAGCTGAAGCGGGTCCTTGTTGAGTTGTCGCGGAAAAGTGATATTCCGAGCCCGCTGTCAAATATCCTCGGGGAGATATTATTTTCCCTCAGGCACCTGAGAGCATCTGCTACGGTAAAAACAGCCTCAAGCTCATCCCTGCTCTTCTCCCATGTGAGAAAGAAGTCGTTTTCATGCATGTCTGAAAAATTCAGAGTGCTCAGTTTTTTTATAAAGGGATCCATTCTCATAATATTGATTCCTCCGTCAGGATTTATTGATCTGTTTTGATCACGCAGTTTACGGTGATTATGTATATCAAAAACTTAAAAAAATGGTAATTATGCCTTCTCTTCACAGTAAAGGGCAGGAAGTGCGGCATATACGGCAGCGCAGCGAACCAGGTCTGTCTTCCATGTGATCTCGTTGGGGGCATGGGCCTGTGCTTCCTTGCCCGGACCGAATCCTATGCAGGGTATGCCGAAGCGTCCCATGACAGAGACTCCGTTTGTTGAAAAAGTCCACTTGTCTATGACTGGTGCGCCGTACATGCCGCGATATGATTCTGCCATGGCTTTAGCCGCGGGGTGGTCCTCAGGGATCACCCATGTTGGGAAATAACACTCAGTAGGATATGCCATATCTGTCCAGCTTGGTCTCTCATATTTATACATAGATACTTCGGCGTTGAATTTTTTAACTGACGGTAGCTGGCGGATCTCTTCGAGGGCCATCTCCCATGTCTCTCCGTTCGTCAGCCTGCGGTCAATGGATATTGCAGACATATCAGCCACAGCGCAGCGTGAAGGCGAATTGAAGAATATTTCTGATACAGCGAGAGTTCCCTTTCCGAGGAAGGGATCGAAGTGAAGCCTTTCATTCAAAGACTGTACTTCCCTGATGATATCAGCCATCTTGTAAATGGCGTTGTCGCCTCGTTCCGGGGCAGATCCATGACAGGAAACTCCCTTGACCTCCACCCTTATTTCCATTCTTCCGCGCTGTCCTCGGTAAATATTTCCGTCGGTGGGTTCTGTTATGACAACGAATTCGGGTCTTATGCCGTCAACGTTGACTATATACTGCCAGCAAAGTCCGTCGCAGTCCTCTTCCTGAACTGTGCCGGTGACTAATACTCTGTATTTGTCCGAGAGCAGGCCAAGATCCTTCATTATCTTAGCTCCGTAGACGGCGGAGACGATCCCGCCAAGCTGGTCCGAAGCGCCCCTTCCTCCTATCTCGGTTTCGTTCTCATAGCCTTTGTAGGGATCGAATGTCCAGTTTGAAAGTTCCCCCAGTCCTACTGTGTCGATATGCGCATCGTATGCGATCAGAGTTTTCCCCGAACCCATATACCCAAGAATGTTTCCCATGCCGTCTATTCTTACTTCATCAAACCCCAGATCTTTCATCTCTTTTTCTATGCGTCTGATCACGCACTCCTCTTTGCAGCTTTCGCCTGGAATAGCAATAAGATCGCGAAGAAAAGCCGTCATCTTTTTTTCATAGTTCTCAGCTCTTTTTTTAATACTGTCAAAATCCATGGACGCATACCCCCGATATTGTCATATAGGCCGCAGGAGGACAGTCAGAAGCGTTCCTCGCTGCAAACTCAATATAACACAGCGAAAAACTTAGTCAACTGGTCCCGCAGCGGCAGATTTTCCGCCGCACTTCAGTCCGGCCCGTTCACCATATATAATATTGGAAAAGTCTAAGTGTGCAGAAAAATGAGGGGGCTGTGAATTGAGCGACAGAATGAGACCTTTTCCCTTTGCAAAAATCATGGAGTGGATACTTTCTGAAAGAGAACGCTCCGGCAGGATCTTCGGCGTAAGCTCCATCTACAGACATAAAGGCAGTACATTTCCTTTCCTGGGAGAAAAAATTGAAAATCCCTTCGGTCCTGCGGCAGGTCCCCACACGCAGCTGGCACAGAATATAGTCTCTGCTTATTCCGCGGGAGCGCGTTTTTTTGAATTAAAGACGGTACAGGCACTTGACGGAGAGGATCTTAAGGTATCAAAGCCCTGCATAGACGCCAGGGATGAGTGTTATAACGTTGAATGGTCTACAGAGCTTACAGTCAAGGATGCCTTTGACGAATACGTTAAAGCCTGGATAGCTCTCAAGCTAATTTCACAGGAATTCCACCTGGGGGCTCCTGATGGATTCATGTTCAATATGAGTGTGGGATATGACCTTGAAGGGATAAGCTCAGCAAAAATAGACGGCTTCATTGAGGGGCTGAAATGTGCTTCAGGGAGCGCGGTCTGGAGCGAGTGCATGGAATGGTGCACAGATAACGTCTGCCGCTTCAGAAATATTGACAGAGACTATATCGAAAAGATATCACCAAAGGTATGTTCATCGATAACGCTGTCGACCCTTCATGGCTGTCCGCCGGATGAGATCGAGAGGATAGCGCTTTACCTGATAAGCAAGAAACACCTGAATACCTTTGTAAAGATCAACCCCACGATTATAGGGTATCAGAAAGCCAGGGAAACGCTGGACCATCTGGGCTTCAGCTATATCTCATTCAATGACCGCCATTTCAGGGAGGATCTTCAATTGAGAGACGCTGTCCCAATGATAGGAAGGCTGCTCTCTGCGGCAGAGCGCGAAGGGCTGACTTTTGGCGCCAAACTGACAAACACGCTTCCGGTGGACAATCCCGGAGATGTCATGCAGGGCGATGAGAGGTACATGTCCGGCCGGGCTCTTTTCCCTCTTACGGCACTTGCAGCAGGGCTTCTTGCAGAAGAATTTGAGGGGAAGCTGCCTTTGTCGTGGTCAGGAGGGGCTGACTTTACAAATGCGCTGGATCTTGCTGAAGCCGGCATAAGACCTGTAACTATGGCTACAGGCCTTCTGAAACCCGGCGGCTACAACAGGCTGAAACAGATAGCGGAAACTTTTTCAGACAGTAAAAAAAATGAATATGGGGGGATCTCCCAAGAACTTCTTCATCGTCTGATAAGCAGGACAGATACTGATGAATGGTACAGAAAACCGGTCAAACAGAGGGATATTTTTGAAAAAGAGAAGGAACTGCCGCTGGCTGACTGTTTTATGGCTCCCTGCATCGAGGCCTGTCCCATACATCAGGATGTGCCGGAATACACAGCCCTCACAGGGGAGGGGCGGTATGCTGAGGCCCTTGAACTCATACTGGATAAAAACCCGCTTCCTTTCACGACAGGGACGATCTGTACCCACAGATGCATGGCAAGCTGCACAAGGAATCATTATGAAGAGCCTGTAAAGATAAGAGAGGTAAAACTTAAAGCTGCAGAAAAGGGCTTCATCAATGTAATTGACAGGATAGGGCCTGCTGAGCATATGACAGGCACAAAAGCTGCAGTTATAGGAGGAGGCCCGGCAGGTCTCGCAGCGGCATATTTCCTGCAGAGATACGGTATAAATACCACAATATTTGAGCGGGAAAGCAGAGCCGGTGGAGTCGTACAGCATATCATACCGGACTTCAGGATAAAAAATTCGGCAATAGAGAGTGACATTGAGATAGTAAAGAGAACAGGTGCGGAGATGGTGATCGGGACAGAGATATCCTCTCTGGACGAGCTATGGAAAAAAGGTTACAGGTATATAGTTATCGCAGCCGGGGCATCGAAGCATCAAACCCTGGAGATAGAAAGCGAGAAAAAGATCAATGCCCTGGATTTTCTTGCATCATATAAAAAGAATGCTGAAAACTTGCGATTAGGCACGAATGTGGCGGTGATAGGCGGAGGAAACACCGCAATGGACTCTGCAAGAGCCGCCCTTAGGATAAGGGGCGTCCAGACTGTCAGTGTAGTCTACCGCCGGACAGCAGAGTATATGCCGGCGGAAGAAGAGGAGCTGAGACTTGCAATGGACAGCGGGGTCATCTTCAGAGAGCTTATGCAGCCGATACTGCACAGGGATGGTAATCTCCTATGTTCGGTCATAACTCTGGGCGATCCTGATGCGTCAGGCCGCAGATCCCCTGCGGCAACAGCGGAGCGGGCAAGCGTTCCGGCAGATGTAATTATAGAGGCTGTTGGAGAAAGCGTTGATACAGACTTCTTCAATGAGAATAATATACTGACGGACAGCAAAGGGCGTGCTGTCACAGATGAAAAGAGTTATGAGACAAATATAAAAAATGTCTATGTCGCAGGCGATGCCAGAACCGGCCCCGGAACAGTAGTTGAAGCTATAGCGGATGCAAGGCGTGTCTCCGATGATATTGCCTTCAAGGAAGGACTTAGAATGAAACAATATCATATCAATGATAAAACAGGGCATGATCTGGAAATTCAGCGCTCTAAAAAGGGCAGGCTGATTTTCTGCGAAGAAATAGACAGAGAATCAAAGCGGTGTCTTGAATGCGGAATCCTATGTGAAAATTGCGTAGATGTATGTCCGAACAGGGCAAATGTTGAGGTAATGACCGAAGGCTCAGCATCCCCCCAGATAGTGCATATAGACGCTTTCTGCAACGAGTGCGGCAACTGTTCCGCTTTTTGCCCGTGGAAAGGTTCTCCCTATAAGGACAAATTTACCTTTTTTTCAAATGAAAAGGATTTCTGCGAAAGTCAAAACAGCGGTTTTGCAGAGGCAGAAAATGGAAAATTCAAAATAAGACTGGAAAATAAGATCTTTGTGTCAGACTTTGATTTTTGTGATTCAGAAGTCCCTGCAGAAATTGCCGCGCTGATCAAAGCGGCTGTGAAAACGATTTTGCTCTAAGGGAGGTCTCTTTGTGTACGAACTTAATGTGAACGGTGTTTTGCAGAGATCCGGGGAGGACAAAAAGCTGATAGATTTCCTAAGGGAAGACCTTGGGCTGACATCTGTAAAAAACGGGTGTAAAGAGGGAGCCTGCGGCACATGTATGGTCCTGATAGATGGCATGGCATGTAAATCATGCGTTCAGAGACTGGAAAGAATGGCGGGTAAAAAAATTGTTACGGTCGAGGGACTCAGCCAAAGAGAAAAAGATGTCTACTCCTATGCTTTCTCTGTCTCTGGAGCAGTGCAGTGCGGATTCTGCACTCCCGGAATGGTGATAAGCGCAAAGGCACTGATCGATAAAAAACCTGATCCGTCTATTGAAGAGATAAAAGATGCCATAAAAAACAACATTTGCCGCTGTACAGGATACAAGAAAATAGAAGAGGCAATTCTTCTTGCGGCCAGAGTGATCAGAGAGGACCTTCCGGTACAGGAAAAAAGCTACAGCGGCAGGATCGGAGATAATATTCCCCGCAAAGATGCTGTCCCCAAAGTGCTTGGAAGGGCAATGTACACTGACGACATCAGGATAGACGGCATGATATACGGATCCGCATTAAGAGCGGAATATCCCAGAGCCGTCATTAAATCAATTGATACATCTGAGGCAGGAAAACTGAGCGGCGTTGTCGGTGTCTACACAGCCAAGGATGTTCCTGGAAATAACAAGATCGGACATCTTGTAAAGGACTGGGATGTAATGATCCCGGTCGGGAGCTGCACGAGATATATGGGTGATGCTGTCGCCCTTGTCGCTGCCGAGACACCTGAGATAGTTGAAAACGCAAAAAAACTCATAAAGGTGGAATACGAGATACTGAACCCGGTAACATCCCCGCAGGAAGCGCTGAAAAAGGACGCGCCTCTCATTCATGAGAACGGCAACATATTGCCACGCGAACATCTCAGAAGGGGAAATGCGGATGAAATAATAAAAAAATCCAGACATGCTCTCACAAATCACTATTCACTGCCCTTTACCGAGCATGCCTTCCTTGAGCCTGAAACAGCCGTTGCCCTGATGGAAGAAAATGGAGTTGTGAGGATATACTCAAGTGATCAGGGAGTCTACCAGACAATGAAGGAATGTGCTGAAGCCCTTGGCCTTCCGCATAACAGGGTAAGAGTGACTGCCATGATGGTGGGGGGCGGATTCGGCGGCAAAGAGGATATGAGCGTCCAGCATCATGCAGCGATCCTGGCATATCTGACAGGCCGTCCGGTCAAAGTTTCTCTAAGCAGGGCAGAAAGTTTAATAGTACATCCTAAAAGGCATGCTATGGAAATAGAAATGACAACTGCCTGTGATGAAAAAGGCAGGCTTACTGCAATGAAGGCGCAGATAATATCAGATACCGGCGCTTACGCATCGCTTGGGAAGCCGGTCCTGCAGAGGGCATGTACCCACGCAGCGGGTCCCTATAACTACCAGGACATTGAGATCACTGGAATGGCTGTATATACAAACAATCCTCCGGGCGGAGCGTTCAGAGGATTTGGTGTAACTCAGAGCTGTTTTGCAACAGAATGCAACATAAATCAGCTTGCTGAAAAAGTCGGGCTTTCACCCTGGGAAATGCGGTTTATTAATGCCATAAGGCCCGGGGACATTCTGCCGAACGGGCAGATCGCCGATGAAACGACAGCTCTGGAGGATACTCTCCTTGCTGTCAAAGCTGAATATGATAGTAATCCAGATGCAGGGATATCCTGTGCGATGAAAAATGCCGGACTTGGTGTCGGAGTCCCTGATTTTGGAAGATGCAGGCTCAGTGTAAGGGACGGCAGAGTGCATATAGCTACCAGTGCGGCATGCATAGGACAGGGACTGGGGACTGTAGTGCTGCAGATGGTGTGCGATGTTACAGGGCTTGATCCTGCAATCGTCATCCATGAGCCGGCAGACTCTTTCATTACCCCTGATTCAGGAAACACGACAGCCTCACGGCAGACAGTCATAACAGGGGAAGCTGCCAGGAAAGCTGCTGAGAAGCTGACGGATGATCTGAAATGCAGATCTCTCAGGGAGCTTGAAGGGTGCGAATATTATGCAGAATTTGAAAGCGTCACAGATAAAATGGGAACCGAGAGCCCTCACCCCGTGAGTCATATAGCATACAGCTATGCGACTCATCTTGTTATATTGGGGGAAGATGGAAAAATAAAGAAAATAACAGCCGCCCATGATGTTGGAAAGGCTATAAACCCTCTCTTAGTTGAAGGGCAGATCGAGGGCGGGGTCGTAATGGGCATGGGGTATGCGCTGACTGAAGATTATCCGCTGGACAAGTGTATCCCTAAGGCAAAAATCGGTACCCTTGGCCTTTTAAGGGCGGATAGGGTGCCTGAAATAACCAGTATAGTACTGGGCAAAGGCAAGGGAAGTGCAGCAGGCGGAGCAAAGGGGATAGGAGAGATAACAGTTATTCCCGCTGCTCCTGCGATACAGCTGGCATATTACAACAGAGACGGAGTATTCCGGACGTCGCTGCCTCTTAAAAATACGCCTTACTCCCGTAAGACAAAAAATAACTGAATAGTGGTTTTCATAAAAAAGGGCGGTCCGAAGGCCGCCCTCGATGTTTATTTTAGTTACGAAAAGGCTCAACGAGCCTCATTGTTGATCTTATCATCCACCCCCGCCGCCGCCTCTGCCAGATGAAGATGCGTTCTTTTTGGCATTTTTGACTTTATTGACGCCATCTTTGCCCGGACAGTCGCTCTTTTCTGTTGCATCAAATATTTTGGGGATCCAAATATCCTTAGTTCCGTCAATTCCATCAATAACGACCTTTATCATCTGGCCTTTTTGTGCTCCTGATGTTACATTTATTACATTTACTGCAGTTTTAATTTTTTTGAGGTTTTTAGTGTCAGTCGTCTGTTCTGTGAGTGAGTCAATGAAGCCTATGACCCCATCTACTGTTTCAAGTCCCCCTCCGACGATGGCACCAACGACTACTGCCCCGCCGACAACAGCAGCGCCTGTTGTTACCGCACCCATCGTCAATGCCGCTCCTCCTACGATAGCTGCTCCTGCAAGAGCAACAGTTGACGCCAAAGATACGGCAGAGGCTGCGACCTCCCCCGCTTTTGCCATTTGGGCCTCGGACATTGCAGCGCTTGCATAATCAGCTGCAGTTGAAAGGCCGACATCTGAAGTTGCGTTCGCAACACTGTTCATTCCGGCTTCGATGCCGGCAAGTGAGCCGGCGTCAACAGCATAGGCCGGAGTGGCTAATATCTGGCTGAGTGCTATAGCGAAAAGTGTCCTTTCGTCTTCTTCCATTTCCCCCATAGCTATCCTTACCATTTTTATATTACGACCGTATCTTTTTGCGCTTGACCCCAGGTCTTTCATGAGAAGGCTGAGTTCAAAGCGCATCGCTTTCAATTCCTCTTCAGTGGGTGCTTTGGCACCTCTGTATTTTGCATCGTATTGTGTTTTATAGAAGTAACGAAGTCCCATTTCAGCATCAATAAATGCCTTGCAGTATATTGCATGTTCTTTTTTGATAAGCTCCAGCTGTTTTGCCTTCAGGTCTTTCCTAAATACTATTTTTGCTGTACCGGAAGAAGATGCATTTACAACAGGAGGCTGCGTTATAGGGACTGTTTTTATTGCTGCAGCGTTCCCGGGTTTTACAGCAGGAGGCTGTTTTTCATTATTTCCGATCGGCTTTGTTCCTGCAGAAATGCTTCCTGAGGCCTGAGATTCATATTTCGAAGAAAGAGCAGCCTCAGCAGAAGAGGATATATAAGTCAGTGCAAATGAAAGAATAAAAAAGAATAAAATATAATTGTTTTTAATTTTCATATACATCACCTCCTTTTCTAATTATTCTTTTCCGCAATAAATTCATTGACTTTGTTTATGAGTACTGCAGCAATGGTTCCCTCTTTCACAGGAAGCCATTTTTTGCTGCCCTGTCTGAATATTTCTTTTTCGTTTGCATACACGGATGCAAGCTTGACATTGTATTTGCCCTTTTTTGTGTCGAAGACGAAGAAGTCCATCCCATACTGAATGGGAGCTTTACTGTGTCTTTTAGGCAGTTCTTTCCTGACTAGAACCTTACCCTGCTCAGAATATACGCTTTTGACCCAGAAAGATATGACTCCCTGGTTTTGGATGATATTCATGCGGTTGACGTACATATCGTAGCTGCTGTCTCTGTATGCCCTGGCAAATTTGACACCAGCAGCACTGGCTTGAGATGACGAGAATACTGTTAAAGTTAATAAAAGCGCGAATAATAGTATTCTTTTTCTCACTAGCGTCCCTCCTCGATAAAATATTTTAATTAGCCAAATTATCTCATAAAAATAATAGCATTGTATATAAAAATATTTGTTCAAAACAGTATTTTAGATATTTTATCTTTGGTTGGTGGTAGAAGCTTCATGCTGGTTATTAGAATAATTGTCTTGGTCTGTTAAGGTCTTTCTGTACAATTATGTCAGAACCCATCCCGGCAGAAACGTCTGGCTTATTGCAATAATTGCTTCCAGGCATAAAGTTTTTATTGTAAAAATATTTTGAACAGAAAATTAAAAATTTAAAATGATACTATCCCAACATTATGGCAAAAGAGCAAAAATATTAATTATGCAGCGTAATTTGGCATTCCTATCCTGATATATATTGACTTATGGTCTGGGAGACCATTTGTCAATAATGTCTTGTGCAGCTTTCAGCTTGTTGGGTGAAAGGGTTTTTGCAATAAGTGCCTTCTGAGTGGTGGCTTCTTCTTTCAATGGGCCGCTTAAATTTCCTGTGGATAGACTTACCCAGACGTAAGCAGTTTTATTATTTTGTGTGACGCCGCTTCCCTTGCTGTACATCATGCCGAGCCGGAACTGTGCGCTTCCGTTTCCCTTGTTTGCGGCTTTTCTGTACCATTCTGCTGCTTCTGTGAGATCCCTTTGCATTCCATACCCTTTATGATTCATAATGCCCAAGCATAGGCATGCATCTGAATTTCCCTGATCAGCAGCTTTTTTGAACGATGCCGCAGCTTCCTTGTAGTTCTTGATGACACCGTTCCCATTGCAGTACATAAGACCCAGGCATAACTGGGCCTTGGCATTGCCGTTTTCAGATGCTTTGGCAAACCATGCGGCAGCTTCAGAAGAGTTCTTTTCCGTACCCTCACCCTTATAAAAGATCAGACCAAGATTGAACTGTGCATTTGCTTCTCCGTTATTTGCAGCCATTCTGTACCATTTTATTGCTTCTGATATGTTTTGGGGCGCACTGATTCCTTGTTCGTACATAAAGCCGAGGCGGAACTGTGTTTTGGGATCTCCTTGTTCTGCTAAACGAAGCAGCTGTTCTAACTTGACATCAGAGTATTTCACGTCTGACATATCATTACTTTTTGGCAAAAGATCCTGTTTCTCCATGGAGTAAACCCTATTGGCTGATAACAGGAGAATAATAGCAACAACTCCATAAAAATATTTTTTCATTTATATTTATCTCCCCCCAGTAAGCTTAAAGATATAGATGATAATACAATTAGATATATATTAGAATAACATATAAAACAGCCTTTTTAAACTATTTTCATAAATGATGTCCAAGATCGAATATTTTAATATAATTTACAGCTAATTCTATTGAGAAAATTTTATGTTTAAGCAAGATATACAGTCCAGTTTAAGTAATTGCCATAATTACTGAATATGGCAGCATAAAAACATTCGGTGATATTGAATGCAATCAGAAGCAATATTTCTGTTTATATAGAATTATTATTCTATTAACTATTATTATTTTTTTGTCAGCGAATCACAGTGTTGGGATACTGTGGAAATGTTCACAAGTCTACGATACAATAGCGATCATTGCTCGAAGATTGAAAGATAATTTTGAGTTCTGCAGTTTTTGTATTTTTCTGTACTAGGCTACGGGGGTAAGTGTAAATGATATTTTCAATGAAAGAGCTGTCTGAATTTGCGTCAGCTCAGAATAAAATATTTGACATTGTAAGGCTTGTTGATGTCTCAATGACAGTGCAGTATTTAATAACTGATGATGGCAGTATAGAAAAACAGCCTTATAAATGTTTTGCAGTGTGGAACAAAAAGATGCGCTGTGAAAACTGTATTTCAGCAAAAGCCTATGCATTGAAAGGCAAAGCAACAAAATTCGAGTTTGTTGATAATGATATCTATTTTGCAATAGCCTCATATGTGGAAGTTAATGGGAAAGAATACACAATTGAGATGGTAACAAAATTGAACGATGAGACACTTTTCAGCGCATACGGAAAAAATAAATTTATCGAAACTATTGAAGCGTTCAACCGGAAATTATATATTGACAGCTTAACCGGTGCTTACAACAGGTGCTACTATGAGGAACAGTTAAAAAATCTTAAGCGTATGAGTGCAGTTGCCATGATAGACGTGGATGACCTTAAGATAATCAATGATACTCTGGGACACGCCGCAGGGGACAATGTCTTAAAGAAAGTCGTCAAAACTGTCCTTGCATGTGTTCGGTCAGATGATGCTGTTGTCAGACTGGGCGGAGACGAGTTTATTCTTGTTTTCCAGGAAATTTCCAGGGAAGAGCTTGAAAATAGACTGGAAAAGATTAGACGGACTGTTTTGTCAATTTATCCGGATAAACAGCTGAATATCAAAATATCCGTCAGTATAGGTGCAGTATACGACCATATGTTATCTGCTGATATAAACGAGCTGGTCGATAAATATTTATATAAAGCAAAGGAAAGCAAAAATTCTATAGTTATTGACGGATAACTGAATTGATAATTCAGTATCTGTAAACATCCTATTACCGCGCTCCTGAAAAAGCAAGAAACCCTGCTGTGAGCAGGGTTTCTAACGTGTATAAAAACGTGTGGATTATTGGCTTGGTGGGCGATATTGGGTTCGAACCAACGACTTCCACCGTGTGAAGGTGACACTCTACCGCTGAGTTAATCGCCCGCTTCATTCATCGGATGGAATTATACTTGTTTAGTGTCAATATTTCAAGTTCCGTCCGATATGTTGCGAGCAGAATTGCTGATAATAAAAATACTCCTGGTATCAGAATATTGAAGACATGGCTGATTGGATGCCGGACTGTATGCAGCTCCCACAAGGCTGCACATTTGGTGTAAAATAGTTCCCGTTGGCAGCTTCAGCATGAAAGGTTGAATTCCATTGATCCTGTGTACAAAGATGAACGGCAACGGAAATGATTTTCTTGTCATAAGCAATATGGACCTTAAGTACTGCGGCGATCAGCTTTCCCTGTATGCCAAGACACTTTGCAGAAGGAGAGAGTCGCTGGGTGCCGATGGTATCCTTGTAGCGGAACCTTCAAAGGTATATGATTTTAAAATGAGATTATTCAACCGTGACGGCACCGAGGGGGAGATGTGCGGGAACGGGGCCAGGTGTATTGCCAGATATGCATTTCTCAAGGGTATAGTTGAAAAAGAAGATATGACTTTTGAAACGCTGGGCGGAAAGGTAGACGCTATCGTAAAGGGATCAAAAGTTACGCTCAGACTTTCTCCCGTTGACATTTCGGCCCTTGTTCAGGCAGTCCCTGCTTCGGTTGAAGGATATGATTTCAGCTATACCTTTTTGACAGTCGGTGTTCCTCATGCAGTAATATTTGAAGACAGGCGCGATAAAAGTGAAGATTTCTACAGGAAGATCGGCAGGGCCATACGGCTGAGAACGGATCTTTTCCCGGAAGGAACGAATGTTAATTTTGTGTCGCCAAAGAGAACATATGAAACAGGTCTTGATGTTCTTACGTATGAGAGAGGAGTAGAAGATATTACCCTTTCATGCGGTACGGGGTCTACTGCCAGCGCGATAGCTGCTTTTATGTCAGGTCTTACAGGTGCGGTCGTTGATGTATATAACCCCGGTGGGATCAACAGGGTCTCACTCAGTCGCGGATCTTCGCAGACACTGCTGCCCGAACTTGAGGGAGGAGCGTCATACATAGCCGAAATCGAAGCAGCAGAGGAAGCATTAGATCAGTATAATTAAAATGCTGAAAGGGAAAAGGCATATTGCTTCAGCGGTACTGTTTGTCCTTTTTCTATTATATATTGGAGGAATAAATATTATGCCCAAACCATGGTGGCGTGAAACGATAGAGACAGTTTTCTGGGCGCTTGTGCTTGCCCTTATCCTAAGGACCTTTGTTATTCAGGCTTTCTGGATCCCAAGCGGATCAATGATACCTACCCTTGAGGTAGGAGACCGTGTTCTGGTCCTGAAATTCTGGTATGCAATGCCTAAAATTGAACCAAAGAGAGGCCAGATAGCTGTATTCAAGTATCCGGTTGACCCAAGAAGGGATTTTGTTAAGCGGATAATTGCCCTTCCCGGTGATAAAGTAGAGATAAGAAACGGCACAGTATATGTAAACGACAAAGAAGTATTCGAACCCTATGTGAAAAATAAAGACACCTTTGACATGTCTCCTGAAACCGTTCCGGATAAAAGTTACTTTTGTTTGGGTGACAACAGGCCCAATTCACAGGATGGCAGGTTCTGGGGATTTGTTCCGAGGAATTTTTTCAGAGGTCCTGCCGTTTTCAGATACTGGCCGCTCAACAGGATAGGGCTGATAGAATAAATGGGCCGGACTGTATGGTTTCCGGGACATATGGCAAAAGGCAAACGCCAGCTTGAGGCGCTTGCTTCCAATATTGACCTTATTTTAGAGGTTCGGGATGCAAGGGCACCGAACCTCTCTTCGTCACCGTTCCTTCATGTATTTGGCACTAAAATTAAGATATGGACAATCCTTTCTAAAGCTGACCTGGCGGAACCTAAAATCACAAAAATGTGGACTGAACATTTGAAATCAAAAAAACTGCCTGCATGGCCGCTGGATCTTCGCAAGGGAGGGGTCAGCAATATCAGAAAGGAACTGAAGGAAAAGAAGCCGGCTTTCCGTGATCTCAGGATGGCGGTCGTTGGTATCCCGAATGTTGGAAAATCAATGCTCATAAACCAGCTGGTTGGAAGAAAAGCTGCTCCTGTAGGCGGCATCCCCGGGATAACCAGGGGAGTCTCCTGGTTCAGGGGGGACGGCTTTCTTCTTGTTGATTCACCCGGTATCCTTGATCCGCACAGTGACGCAAGAGCACATCGGATCATTTCATGGATAGGTTCCACAAAGGGGCAGGTAATAGGCAGCTGGGAAGAACACGCAAAAGAATGCATCGCATTCCTTATAACGAAGGATCTATGGCAGGGTGCTGAATCTGCCTGGGGAATAAAACCTGAAGGTACTCCGGCTGATATACTTGATTCTGTGGGCAGAAGGCTTGGCAAGC
>JAQVPO010000193.1 GCA_028702015.1 Synergistaceae bacterium
TATCAGAAATAAGCCCGAGGTTGTCCCCGAAGGCAGATCCGCCTACACAGGCAGCAAAAGTCAGCGCAGGATTGCCGCTTACGACATTGCAAAGCCATATAAAAATTGGTATGCAGGCTGCAAAAGTTCCCCAGGAAGTTCCGGTTGACACAGACAGCGCGCAGGTCGTCAGAAATGCGACCAGCGCAACTGTTTTCCCTGTTACGCCAACGTTGATAAAGATCGATATGGCTGCAGCACCCACACCAGTAGCCATGAAAATTTCTGCAAGGGCATATGCCAGCATAAGAATAAACGCCAGCAAGGTCGCTTCCTTTGCACCTTCCACAGCTTCGTTCAGCACATCGGAAAATTTCATTTTCTCTGTTACCTTGCAAATCGCTGCTGCAACAAAAAGTCCTATTGAGGCTGAAATAAGTATATCTACTCCGTTCACTACCATAACTGCTAAAAGCACAACAGGTGATAATTTCAACAATGCTATCAACATAAAACCCCCCTTAAAAAATTAAAAGTGCGCCCGTTTTTGCACGGGCACACTCAGGATATTTATTTCAGGCTTTCTCTTACCGCATCTGATATTGAGCTAAGTCCTCTTGCCAGTTCATCATGCAAAGGCCATGCATAGCCAATTCTCATGTATCTCTTGTCCTGCTCGAACCAGTGTCCGGGACCTACATATGTACCATATTTATCATTCATTAAGCGATAAACCTTTTCAATATCCACATCTGCTTCCGGCTTTATCCGTGGGAAACAGGTACAGGCGGCTCGTGGTTCGACCCATTCCATGAGCTCTTCATGTTCTATCCATTCTTTAACGACTGCAAACCTATCTGCAATTGTTGCGTCGTTTTGTTTTATCCATTCAGTTTTTTGAGACAGAGCAGCATATCCGATATATTCATCGACCACACTGCCTCCTATGCATACCTGTTCTTTGGCACAAAGCAGAAGGTCGTTCATCTTTTTATCCCTGCATACGGTCCAGCCGATCCTAACACCTGGGATTCCATATGTCTTAGAGAGTGATGATATCGATATTACTTTGTCAGAAAGAGAGGCTGCCACCGGAAGGACTTCATCCTTGAACATGTCTCTGTATGTCTCGTCAATAAGAAGCCAGACATTATTTTGTTCGGCTAAAGCAATAATTTCTTTAAGCTCGGAAAGAGACATCATTGTTCCTGTAGGGTTATGAGGGTTGGTCAGTGAAATATATTTCGTATCGGGGCACAGCATAGACTTCAGCCTGTCAATATCAACTTTGAACCCCTCCTCAAAACGCTGATCCAGATAGCTTATATCGGCCCCTATAGCCCGCGGCGTTTCGATATTAGTACCGTAATTGGGCCTTGCCACTATCATTTTGTCACCGGGCTGCAGCAGAGAAGACGCAACTAAAAAAAGAGCTGAAGCCGCTCCGGCAGTGACCAGAACATCATTGGGATCGTCAATACCAGACTGCCGTGCAATAATATTGCGTAAACGAGGATCTCCGAGATGATCCCCATAAGGCAGGAGAATATCGTCGATCACAAGTCCAAGATCTTTGATATTCCTGTCTCTGACAGAAGTCTCTGTGAGGTTGTTTTTTATCTTTTCATATCCCAGCTGCTCAGGCGATTCTTTTTCTATGGGCATTCTTACGTATTTCATCGCTTTATCCTCCTGTTGCCACATGTTGCTTCCGGCGTTTCTATTACACGCGCGCACGTGTTTACAACAAGAAGTTTATTGCTATTAAAATTGCAAATCAAACACAATGTTATATAAAAAAATACAATAATTAATAATATTTTTTATGAATTTCCAAAGAAGTAATATCGTTATTTTTACAAAACATGATAGAATATAAAAATAATTTTCTTTTAATATCTACAAAAAATAATATATATGATTATTTTTCTAAAAATAGAGCTAGTAACCCACTTAAAATAATCATTGTTATATTATAAAAAATTATAATATAAAGGTGATTTTCATGTATTATATGATCTCAGATTTTTTAAACACCTATGGATCCAACGTCTCTCTGATCGCCGGCAGGGGGGGCCTTTCGCGTATCGTTAAGGACGTTGGGATACTGGACTACGAACTGGACGCTTCATTGAGGAGCAAATATTTCCACACCAGTCTGTTTAGAGATCAGCTTGTATTGACCACCTTTCTTTGTGCAAAGGATGACATATCCATGATCGGGGAGGGCATAAAGCACCTTCTTAAACAGGGTGCGAGTGCCCTTGCTATAAGAAATGTCTTTCATCTTCCCATACCTGAATCTGTTCTGAGATATGCTGATTCCAAAAATTTTCCAATAATACTGATCAATTCGATGGAAATTTATTTTGAGAAAATAATTTATGATGTCAACAGATATGTCGAACAAACAGCAGATATAAGTTTTATGCAAAAAGAGATCAACATACTTCTCTCTCAAAAGCTTTCGGCAGACGAAATCCGAGACCACGCTAAGCTTATCAATCCGTCTTTTGAGGAAAGGTACATTGCCATATATTTTATGAGCAGGGATTATTTTAACGAATCAGATTTTCTTGAATGCTTTGAAAGATATGACAAAAGCTGTTTTTCCTCTCCTGCAAGCACTATGTGCTTCTACAAGCACGGAGCTTTTTTATTTTATTCCTGCGACAACACTTCCCTGATATTTGATGATAATTTTGTATCGCAAGCTGTAAAAAATATCTTCCCTGACAGATCCAACTACACTATAGGCATCAGCAAACCGCACTTCAGCCTTGGAGAATTTTCAGCATGTATAAGGGAAAGTCTATGGGCAGCTCTTTTGAACAAAAATCTTCAAAAATCTTTCCTTAGATATGGAGAACTAGGGTCATATGAGATAATTTTCCCATTTGCAAAGAGCAGAGAGATGCAGTTTTTTAAGAAAAAAGTACTGGAGCCGATCAACGAACACGACGCAGAAAATAACACAACACTTTTAGCAACGCTTACCCAATACATACTATCCGGCTGCAGCATGCACGCTACAGCTAAAAATACTTCACAGCATGAGAATACGGTACGTTACAGACTTGAAAAGATCGCTCTGCTTACAGGACTTGATTTTAAATCACCGCAGCAACTTGAAGAGCTCTCTCTGGCAATAAAAATAGACATTTGCAGCGGACTGCTTGAACAAAGGACATGAGCCTGCCCTCTCTAAGTAAATGATCAAAGACGTTAAATTTTCAGGATACCGCCATGATAAGCGATAAGCTTCTCCGTTACTCCCAATTATTTATATCAGAGTTCGGACCTTCCCCGCCCTTCTTCCCGTCAGCTCCGAATGAAATAATGTCGAAGTCGCCATAATTTCCTGGCGACCGATAGATAAAATCGCGCTTCCACCCGTCCTTAGGAATTTTTTTAATATATCCTTCCGGATCATACTTTAATGGTGCTGGAGGTATGGCAGGCTGGCTCAGAAGCGCCCCGAGCCCCTGTTCTGTTGTAGGATAAAAACCATTATCCAAATGAAAAATGCCCAAAGATTGTTCAATCCTTGAGATTTCATCTCTCGTTCTCTTTATTCTGCCTTGATCGTTCTC
>JAQVPO010000194.1 GCA_028702015.1 Synergistaceae bacterium
CCATTTTGTGAGGTACGCGGCAAGTCCTGTATCCAGGAAATAGATCTTTGGGGTCTTTACGGCGCGTTTTATAAGGTTGTTGTGATAGGGCTGAAGCAGATAAACGACTTGGGATGTCTGCAGTATTGAGAGTCAGCGTTCTGCCGTCGGCGGACTTATGTTCACGTCCCGGGCAACTGAGGCGAGATTCAGGAGCCGGCCTGTGCAGGCTGCCAGGACTGTCATGAATTTCAGGAATTTGCCTTTATCTCCGACCTGCGTCAGGTCGCGCACATCACGCTCAATGTAGGTTTTGACGTAAGAGCCGTAGAAAAGTGCCCAGTCGGTATCCTTTTCAGCATGCATCATTGGCATGCTGCCTCTGTATATGGTATTCCATATCCCCTTGTAGGACGTCTCCTTCAGGTCTTTTTTTCTTTCCGCATAGTATTCCTCTGTCGGTATGAAAGGCTCGTCAAAGGCAACTCCGCTGATTTCACGAAGTGAGAGGCCGGGAAGTTCGATCAGGCCCAGCCTTCCGGCAAGTGATTCTGTGACATCCTTCATCATTAAAAACTGCTGGGAGCCGGACATATAAAATTGTCCCTTTTTATGCTCCGAGTCGATCATCATTTTGATGTACGGAAAGAGGTTGGGGGCATACTGGACCTCATCTACGAATATGGGGGGAGGAGTGTTCTTAAAGAAAGTTCCCGCTTCTTCCCGCGCTGACTGAAGCATTATCGGGTCATCAAGTGTCACATATGAGAACTCCTCAGTGATCCTCTTTAAAAGAGTCGTCTTCCCGACCTGCCGGGGTCCGGTAACAAGTATCGCTCCAAACATTTTCGCAATGGCTATGACCGTCTTTTCCGCATGTCTGTGAATATACATATCGTGGGCCTCTCTCGTCTAATATAATATTTAATATTATTATAGCCGATTTTTGGAAAGAGGCAAGAGACAGGCGAAGGGATGTACCCGCTGGGGAATTTGCTGTGTCTGTGCGACGGTGAATTTGCGGCAACGTCAGTTTGGGTTGGCCGGACGCAGTTCAACTCTTCCGTCAGGGCAGAAGATAACCCACTTTATCATCCATGATCCGTCGCATGATATAAAGGCTGCGTCTCCGTTTATAGCCTCTTCAGCCGGATTTATTACTACGTTTGCTACCTCTTCAAGCCCGGCGCCGGACATAGAATTTCCTTCTATGGGAACGCCAAACTGACGTTGTACAGTCAGCGGTACTGAAAAACCCAGCTGATGTAGTCATAGACTATGTTGGCATGATTTATCCTTCATGAAAAGTTATACTACGAGTTTTTCTCAACAGAGAGAACGCTTTAAGAGTTATAACCTTCAGCTTTACAAATATCTCAACCGCATCGTCTGTAATATCAGATGCTACACCAATAGGTACAGCCAAGGGGTTTGGTAGCCCCTGCGGTAATACTGGACATTGCTTTTTCTATTCTATGCCAGGTTATCTCTGTCTCGTTTTCCGTAACCCGTATCAGTATCATTGCCATCCAGCAGATAAGGACATGGCATTTTATTTTTACCTTAAGTGAGTATTTTGAAGCTTTTAGATACCTGTCATGTAATATTCCTTTCAAGATCCTTGTAGGCATATCAGTCCTTGGTTCGGCTTGTTCTCCGGGACATTGCTTTCAGGCAAGTTGAGAAATTTTCATCTAATCTGATTGCAGGTATTTAAATTCCCATTTTTTAGCTATATAAGTACAGCAAAAATGAAATTAACGTTGTATCGGATTGTCAGACCGTCCTACAAGATAATCCAGTGAGACATCGAAGAAGTCCGCAAGGGCTGTTAACTTATCTGCGTTTGGAATTGTTCGCATGGCCTCCCACTGATGTATAGACTGCTTACTGATGTTGAGCCTGCCAGCAACGTCCACGGGTGAAGCTTTCTATACTTCGTGACTGTTTCCACGTCATGCACGGACAAACAGCTTACCGGCAGCGGAATGAAACAGGGAGTCTAGGTTGAGTTTCTGTTCGTAGATAAACAGTACCCGATTAACAGGATCAGCTTACCCGAACTATTTGCAGTTGAAACGCGCGAGACATTTAACGTACTTCCACTTGAATACCTTTTCGCAGATAAACTTACAACGCTGGGGCCAGAGACTATCGGCATACCGGAGGAACGATGCGATGAACAATTCAAGCAGATTTACGACCTTATTGCCATAATTTTTGACTAGCATAACGCTTGTAAGTCCCTGCCTGCTTTCAAGGTCGCATACTTGTTCTCCTGCAGGGATTTTATGTCCGGAGGGCATTTCTTCCTGCAATTTGAATGGGTTAGGTCCCATGATCTTAGCCAGCAATTCAAGTGAATCATATTTCCGGCTTTTAATATGCTCCTTTATAAAACAGCCAAAGGACAAGGGCATGGAAAACGGCATGGCATTTGTCATTACATTCTTTTTAGTTCTGGATGTATAATCCTACAGACTTTTTAAGTAGGGGACAGAATAATGGAGACTATAAATATCGTAAATGCTTTTGAAAACAATCTAAAAAACGTATCCCTCAGAATACCCAAGAAACAGATAACGGTCTTCACAGGGGTATCCGGTTCAGGAAAATCTTCTCTCTGTCTTGATACAATAGCCGCAGAATCGAGGCGTGAGCTAAACGAGACTTTTCCATCCTTTGTACAGCAGTTTCTTCCGAAGTACGGCAGACCGAATGTGGGGCGCATCGAAAACCTTCCGGTCACTATCGTCATAGACCAGAAGAAGCCTGCGCCTAATACACGTTCTACTGTAGGAACGTACACAGATATATATTCACTGCTGAGGCTGCTTTTCTCCAGAGTCGGACATCCGTTCATAGGTTATTCTGACTCGTTTTCGTTCAACCATCCTTCCGGCAAATGTCTGCGCTGTGACGGATTGGGCGAGGTGCATGACCTTGATATACACAAGCTTGTAGACTTCAGCAAGAGTCTCAACGATGAGGATACTATCCATTTTCCAACGTTCGGCAAGGGGCTTTGGCGCTGGAAACGCTATGCATGGAGCGGCCTTTTCGATCTCGACAAAAAGATAAAGGATTACTCAAAGGAGGAGCTTGACCTCTTTTTATATTCTCCCCAGATAAGGCTGAAGAATCCTCCTTCTTACTGGCCAAAGTCTGCTAAGTACGAGGGGATTTTCCCGCGCATGTACCGGAGCATAATAACGACCAAAGAGGGCAAACGCTTTCAGCACATACTCGATAAGATGGTAAGTACATTCGAGTGCCCGGAGTGCCTTGGTTCAAGGGTGAACGAAAAGGTGCGCAGCTGCTGCATAAACGGTAAAAATATAGCCGAGATTACTATGATGCCGATACCGGATGCAATGGAATTCGTAAAATCGATAACGGATCCGCTTGCTGTAGATATGAAACGAGAACTGACCAAACGTCTCGGAGCGCTTCTGGAGATGGGACTGGGCTATCTCTCCCTAAGCCGCGGCACAAGCACTCTGTCCGGCGGTGAGGCGCAAAGGATAAAAATAGCCAAGTAAATAAACTCGGCCCTTGCGGA
>JAQVPO010000195.1 GCA_028702015.1 Synergistaceae bacterium
CTTGAAGATCACTATGGAGATATGGACTTTAAAGTAGCAGGAACAAGGGACGGAGTTACCGCACTGCAGATGGACAACAAGGCCGGCGGCATCACCAGAGAGATACTGACTCAGGCTCTTGAGCAGGCAAAGAAAGGACGTATGCAGATACTCGACATTATGGACGGGACTATTTCCGCCCCGCGTGCGGACCTTTCACCGACAGCTCCGAAGATTATCACTATAAGCATAGATCCAGAGAAGATCCGCGAGGTCATAGGCCCCGGAGGCAAGATGATCCGTTCGATAGTGCAGCGTACAGGAGCCAAGATAGACGTTGATGACAATGGCCGGGTTTATGTTGCAGCGGTCAATGACGAGTCAGCAAAAGCTGCGGTAAAGATAATCAACGACCTTGTACGCGAAGTAAAGGCCGGAGAGACTTTTGTAGGGACAGCGACAAGGATGATGAGTTTCGGAGTATTCGTAGAAGTGCTTCCTGGTAAAGAGGGGCTTCTGCATGTGAGTGAGATCAGCAACTATCACGTGCCTAAGCTTGAAGATGCTATAAATACCGGAGACAAGGTCCTGGTCACAGTAAAGGAAATTGACGATATGCACAGGGTAAACCTGAGCCGTAAACGTATTCTTGACCAGCTTGACGAGCTTGCAAAGGATCCTGAATTCGCGGAACAGGCAGCTATAGAAAAAGAGAGAGAAGAGCGTTTTTCACATTTTCCAAAGAGCGAAGGAGGCCCCAGGCGTGAGGGCGGCCCTAGGCACGATGACGGCGGGAGGCCGCCTCGCAGGGACTTTGGCTCAGACAGGGGAGAGAGAGGCTCTGACCACCGCCCGGCCAGACGCTTTGAAAGAGAACGTAAAAAGTAGGTAATTAAAGATGTCCAAGATGAAAGTCAAAATAAAGGCAGATCCTGGGATAGCTCTTCCAAGCTATGCAACTGCCGGCTCTTCAGGGCTTGATCTGCGTTCAGCAGAAGCTGCGGTAATCCCGTCAGGGGATCTGGCATGTGTAGGAACGGGACTCTATTTTGAAATGCCTATGGGCTGTGAAGCTCAGGTAAGACCAAGGAGCGGTCTTGCGCTTAAGCATGGTGTCACAGTACTCAATTCACCTGGTACTATTGATTCTGACTATCGTGGGGAGATAAAAGTAATACTTATCAATCACGGCAAACAGGATTTCAGTATCGAACCGGGTGACAGGATAGCACAGATAGTTTTTGCAGAAGTTACGCAGGTAGATCTTGAGAAAGCGGAGGAATTGGACGAGACAGAACGTTCCTCCGGCGGGTTCGGGAGCACCGGCAGAAAATAGATAAAATGCAGGGATTTGCCTGGAGGCAAATTAGGAGGCGGTACTAATGGCATGTTTTTCAACACCTGAAGGCAAAGTTTATGAAGCTGACAGTGCCTCACTGCGTCAGCTTCTTGAGATCTGGCATCTTAAAAAGGTTATCGGAGCGAAGGCCGACGGCAAGATAGTGGACTGCGATAAAGTATTTACCCAGGACACAGAATTTTTTCCTCTCCTGCCTGATTCAGAGGAAGGGCTTGATCTGCTGCGTCACTCGACGGCCCATCTTATGGCTCATGCGGTACTCAGGCTTTGGCCTGATGCAAAGTTCGGGATAGGACCATCTATAAAGGACGGGTTTTACTACGATATAAGGTTTCCGAAGCCCGTTTCTGATGAAGACCTTCCGAAGATAGAATCCGAAATGAGGAAGATCGCTCAGGAAAAGATCCCCCTGGTTAGGGAAGAACACACAAAAGAAGAAGCCAGAGAACTCTTCATGAAGCTTGGTGAAGATCTGAAAGTGGAAATGATAGACAGTCTGGAGGGCGAGGTCCTTTCGACCTACCGCGAGGGCGATTTTATAGACTTCTGCCGCGGCCCGCATGTCCCTCACACAGGATGCTGTAAATTCTTCAAGCTTCTCTCTCTTGCCGGTGCATACTGGCATGGGGATGAGAAAAATGAGATGCTGACACGTATATACGGGACAGCCTTCGGGTCGGAGGAAGAACTCAAGGGATACCTTCGGAGGTTGGAAGAAGCAAAGGCAAGGGATCACAGAAAACTGGGAAAAGAACTTGACCTGTTCAGCGTTCATCCAGAGGGGCCAGGATTTCCCTTCTTCCATCCCAAGGGCATGGTAATAATGAACAACCTTGTTGCCTTCTGGAGAAAAGAACACACAAAACGGGGCTACGTGGAGATAAAGACGCCAATGATACTGGACAGGTCGCTCTGGCTTCGTTCCGGTCACTGGGATCATTACAAGGAAAACATGTACTTTACTGAGATAGATGACGCTCCGTTTGCAGTGAAGCCAATGAACTGCCCCGGCGGGATACTTGTTTACAACAGTGCTATCCGAAGTTACAGGGAGCTTCCGCTGCGCATGGCTGAGCTTGGATTTGTACATCGCCATGAGAGATCAGGCGCTCTTCACGGACTTATGAGAGTCAGGGCTTTTACCCAGGACGATGCGCATATATATTGCACGCCGGACCAGATCAAAGACGAAATAAAGGCGATAATGGAACTTGACAGGTATGTTTACCATGATGTTTTTGGATTCAAATACTACGTTGAACTTTCCACCAGGCCAGAGGATTCTATGGGTGATCCTAAGCTCTGGGATCTCGCAGAACAGAGACTAAAAGAAGCTTTGGAGGAGACAGGTACAAGCTACAGACTGAATCCTGGAGACGGAGCATTTTATGGTCCCAAGATCGATTTTCACCTTGAAGACTGCATAGGCCGTACATGGCAGTGCGGGACTATCCAGCTTGATTTCCAGATGCCTGAGAAGTTTGATATGACCTATATCGGAAACGATGGAGCTGAACACCGCCCCGTAATGCTCCACAGGACAGTGCTCGGAAGTCTTGAGAGATTCATGGGGATACTTATAGAAAATTATGCTGGGGCCTTTCCCTACTGGCTCGCTCCGGTGCAGGTCAAACTGCTGCAGGTAAGTTCAGAGTTCGCCGGATATACTGAAGAGCTTGCAAAAAAATTCAGGGATGCCGATATCAGGACAGAAGTTGATTCAAGGGATGAAAAGCTGGGTAAAAAGATACGCGATGCCCAGATGCAGAAAGTTCCGTATATGCTGGTCATAGGGGCCAGAGAGGCTGAAGAAGGGACAGTTGCTGTCAGAGAAAGATCAAAGGGGGATATTGGTTCCATGTCCTTTGAAGGGTTTATTGAACATCTTAAATCGGAGTTCAATCCTCTTTAGCTGCATCATCAGAGGCTATCTTGCATAAAGAGGCAAGGTGTGCTAACATACCTAGGTTGATTTGTATCAACGGGTTTTTAAGCAGAGGATGCGCCTCTCGCCTGCCGACGCAGCAAGTTGTCAGGTCTACCCGGAAAGAGATTTCCAATGGGCTTGGCGCGTTTTGTGCCGGGCCCATTTAATTTTAAGGAAGATTTACTACACACAGGAGGTGTAACGCCATAGCAAACAGGGACGACGAGCCCCGCGTGAATTCTGACATTCGGGCAACAGAG
>JAQVPO010000196.1 GCA_028702015.1 Synergistaceae bacterium
TAATTGATCTGAATAAAAAACGAAGAGAGCTTTCTTCAAAGATCCTTGAGCAGGTCGAAGGGGACCAGGAGGAGCCTTATCAGTATGTCCTTACAGACAAGGACTGGTCTGTTGGTGTCCTAAGCAGTGTTGCAAGCAGGATATGCAGTGAAAGAAACGCTCCGGTAGCTCTGGTGGCCTCTGTCGGTGATCTTATGAGAGGCACACTGAGAATGCCGGCTGGCGGTGACGCTGTTGGTACACTGAAGGCTCTTGCTAAAGACCTGAACACATGGGGCGGACATCGTCTTGCCGCAGGTTTCAGCGTTAAAGTTGAAAAATGGCAGGGGCTCAGAGATGAGCTGGAAGAGATGCTGTCAAGAGTAAAAGCTTCAAATGATAAAGAACACCTTTTGCACTGGTCTCCATCTGAACTGGATCTTAAAGCATGGCATGAAGCGGAAAGACTGGGGCCTTTTGGCATGGATAATCCATGCCCCAAGCTTTATTCTCCATACAACGGAAAAGTAAAGATACTTCCTCTTGGAAAAAACGGAAGGCATGTAAAAATAGACTTGGGGGAATCAACACTCCTCGGTTTTGGAGCAGCCGAGATCGTTAAAGATAGAGAAGGTCTGATGGGCTGGGTCTACAGACCACGCGTTGATACATGGCGGAATGTTACCTCGCTTCAGCTTGTTCTGGAAAAAATGGTGACGGCATAACGATCTTCGATTAACATCGCGGTGGTGTATATATGAGCGAAGAGAACAAGGCTGGTATTTTAAATGTGCGTTCTGCTCACCTGTCAGGTATAAACAGGAAAGAACGAGGCGGGCTGAGCGAAAAGGGATGCAGGTCCCTTATGGAAGGATATTGGGGGCGTGTGCCGGAAGCTCAGCGTGTCTCTCCTTTAAGGCTGGCATGGCAGGATTTTTGGTCTAAGATATCAAAGTATCTTCTTAAGGATGATATGATCGCGATAGGAGAGGCTTTTGTCTTTGCTGCCGAGTCACATGGAGGGCAGATGAGGTACAGCGGTGAGCCTTATGTCGTGCATACTGTCTCTGTTGCTGCCATCCTGGCAGGAATGGAAATAGACAGAGAGGCAATAATTGCCTCGCTTCTGCATGATGTTCTTGAAGATACGCCTGTAACAGCAGAGGAACTTACAGAAAAATTTGGTTCCGGAGTTGTCACACTGGTTGACGGAGTTACCAAACTGGGGAAGCTCCCTTTTAAAACTTTTGAGGACTACCAGGCAGAGAACCTTCGAAAAATGTTTGTGGTCATGGCCAAAGATATCAGAGTCGTACTTATCAAGCTGGCAGACCGACTCCATAACATGAGGACCATATCCTCCCATAAGAGGGAAAAACAGATTACGATAGCCCGTGAGACACTTGATATATATGCGCCATTAGCGCATCGCCTTGGCATATATCAGGTCAAAAGAGAACTTGAGGATCTTTCTTTCCGTATACTTGATCCAGAAATGTATTATGACATAAAGCGCAGGGTAAGGAAAAAACTGCCTGAACGGGAAATGATTATAAAAGAAGCTATGGATATCCTCTCCCAGAAAATAGAAGAGGACGGGCTTGATGCTTCAATAAAAGGCCGTCCCAAGCATTTTTACAGTATATATGAAAAAATGAGGAGGAAGAATTTATCACTAGATCAGCTTTATGATCTGCTGGCACTTAGAGTTATTGTAAAAAATGTCGCGGACTGCTATCAGGTTCTTGGTATAGTACATACGATATGGAAGCCTATCCCAGGACAGTTCGATGATTATATAGCTAACCCCAAAAGCAACCTTTATCAATCTCTGCATACTACTGTAGTCGGTCCTGCGGGGGAGCCGCTTGAGGTCCAGATAAGGACCTGGGAGATGCATTCCCTTGCCGAATACGGTATCGCCGCCCACTGGAACTATAAAGAGGGCGGAAAAAAAGTAAACAATATGGATGAAGGGCTTACCTGGATACGGAAGGCTCTTGAAGTAGTGCCGGAAGGGCAGGAAGAAGAAGGTGTCAGTTCTCAGTTTATGGACAACCTGAAGACAGACGTCCTTTCTTCAGAGGTATTTGTCTTTACTCCAAAAGGCAATGTAATATCTGTTCCCAACGGATCTACTCCTATAGATTTTGCATATGCCATACATACAGAAATAGGGCATAAGTGTGTAGGTGCGATGGTAAACGGCCGTATTGCCCCGATGGATCAGGAACTTCAGAACGGAGATATTGTCCGTATACTGACATCTCCCCAAGGGAAACCTTCCCGCGACTGGCTTAAGATAGCAAAATCTACCCGCACAAGAAGCAAGATAAAAAGCTGGTTTCGACAGCAGGACAGACAGGAACGGGAAGAAAAGATCAAGAGAGGCAGGGAGCTTCTGGAAAAGGAGGCCCTGAGAAGAAACCCCGGAACAGAAAACATACTTGAAGCACTCTCGCCGCAGCTGAGCCATGTTGCAAGAGAAATGGGCTACATGAACACAGAAGAGCTGATAGTATCGGTAGGAACTGGCAGTCATTCAGCTTCCAGTGTTCTTGGCAGGATGGCTGCGTCCGACACAAAGCAGGCTTCGGATCCGATACCGGCGCAGGCTCCTCCGCAAAGAAGCGAAGCTGACTCGGAAATTGTGGTAGAGGGAGCCTCCGGCGTGCTTGTATCACTTGCGCAGTGCTGCCGTCCTGTTCCTGGGGATCAGATAGTTGGCTGTGTCACTCAGAGCAGGGGGATAACAGTACACCGCAAAGATTGTGCTAACCTGGACAAGGCCGACCCTAATAAAATAATCGGCGTATCCTGGGGAAGACTGAAGGATCACCGGTATACAGCCAGGATCAAAGTTGAGGGAATTGATAAGCCTGCCCTGTTTGGAGAAATAGTTCAGGCTATTACAGCTATGGATGGAATACTTGTCGGAGTAAGGGCAAACGTTGTCAACAATTCAAGGACAAGAGTAGTCGCAGATGTCCAGATAAAGGATATAGAGCATCTTTACAGGATAATAGCCAGGCTCAATACTATTTCCGGAGTCATTGAGATAACCAGGGGGTAATGAACGATGAAGGCACTTTTGCAGAGGGTTGACAAAGCCAGTGTTTCAGTGGATGGGAATGTCACAGGCAAGATCGGGAGGGGTCTGTGTGTCTTTCTTGGGGTAGTACATGAAGATACCGAGAAGGATCTCTTATGGATCGCCGAAAAAATTGTCAACCTCAGAATATTCGAAGATGGATCAGGTAAAATGAACCGGTCTGTCATTGATGAAAATGGAGAAATACTTGTAGTTTCGCAGTTTACACTGTGCGGTGACTGTAAAAAAGGACGGAGACCGTCATGGACAAGTGCTGCTGAACCATCTTTTGCAAATGGCATGTATGAAAAATTTGTCAAAGAGATCGAAAAAAAAGGAGTCAGGACTGCGACAGGAGTTTTTCAGGCTTATATGAAGGTCGAAATATGCAACGACGGTCCGGTGACTCTTATGATAGACAGCAGGGAGTGAGTAGGGCATGAAG
>JAQVPO010000007.1 GCA_028702015.1 Synergistaceae bacterium
GACAGAGCGCAGCAGCGGCTGCAATATTCCTGAAACGCCCGTTGGTAAGGTTTGTTAGATAGCGGTAGAATGGCTGAACTATAAAGGAAAGCATTCCGGCCCACATTAAAGCCATGATCAACGGATGGGTTACCTGCCATGCGAGGAAAGCAAAAACTGCCATGAAAAAAATAAAAGCTGCATGGTCTCCGAAAATGTTATCCTTTCTTTTATATTTTTCTTCGTTTAAATCCAACCGCGCATCTCTCCTCTGTTGTATAATGATACTGGAAATGTTCTGATTATACATCAACAACAAACGGGAGTGGTGGACAATTGAGTATACCAGCAACAGAGCTTTGCTATCCGTATCCCGATGAATCAGAAGGGACATTAAAGGCGAAAACGCCTTCTGCACAAAATAGATCCGAGCCCGCACGCAGAGAATGCATAAAAGTTATTGCTGTGGGCGGAGGCGGCGGAAACACACTCAACCATATCATAAGCAAAGGGATAGATGGTGTGGACATACTTGCCGTTAACACAGACATAAGAAGCCTTGATATGTCTTTAAGCCAGAACAAGATAGTTCTTGGCGAGAAGGTCACGAAAGGATTGGGAGCAGGTGCTCTGCCGCACATAGGTGAACAGGCTGCCAAGGAATCACTCCCAGAAATTCGAGATTATCTCAAAGGAGCCGACATGGTCTACCTGACTGCAGGCATGGGCGGAGGAACCGGTACTGGAGCACTCCCGATAATAGCACAGACAGCAAAAGAAATGGGGATCCTTACCGTTGCAGTAGTTACAAAGCCCTTTATGTTTGAAGGAAACAGAAGGATGCGCTACGCAGAAGAAGGAATTGCCAAGCTTCGGCAGTATGTAGATGCGTTGATTATAGTACCTAACGACAGGCTTCTTGAGATATGCCGCAAAGAGACTCCCCTGAGCGAGTCTTTTTCGATGGTCGATGAAGTTTTGCGGCAGGCCGTTCAAGGGGTTACAGACCTTGTTACAAGGCCGGGGATGGTGAATGTCGATTTTGCTGACCTGAAGGCTGTTATGAAACATGCAGGCATAGCCGTTATGGGAGTGGGCTGCGCAAAAGGTGAGAACAGAGTCCAGAATGCATTAAGGGAAGCACTGGAAAGTCCGCTGATGGAATGTTCTATGAATGGAGCAAAAGGCGTTCTTATGAATATTACCTGCGGAGATGACCTTGGCATTTTTGAAATACAGCAGGCCGCAGCATATATTGAAGAAGTTATCTCGGAGGATGCTACTTTTGTCTGGGGCTGTGCTGAAGACAGTGATATGGAAGAAAACATTGAAATAGTGATAGTGGCAACGGGTTTTGAAGATAACTATTCAGAAAATAGCAGATCACGTCAGGAGGTAACCTTCAGCCCGAAAAGGCCTGTTTGGCATGAGCCTCTTTCAAATACAGAAGAAAAAGAAGCGAAGGTTATTGCCACGGACCCTGAATCCAGTAGGGGGCCATCATGGCTGCAGGAAAAAGAGGAAGGGCAGCCCAAAGAAATGACCCGGAGGGATTTATCAGAGGAGCTGGATGAACCGACATTCCTCAGAAAAAATAAAAACCCGGATAAACCCAATATAGCCTGAACGCTGCATTTAATATTCAGTTAGACTGTAAAGCAAGACGCCTCCTGTGTTTTCACAGGAGGCGTCTTGCTTTATCTCTGGAGATGGTAATCCGTGAATAAAAAAATTAAAGAGAATGTAAAGAGTGTTTTGAAAACAAAAAGAAGCCAGATAAAAAATAAGATCAGATATGGTTAATATCTTAATACACATTTTCCCTAAAAATTTCTGCTAAAATCGCCCTTTTACGGAAAACTATAATATCAAGTGATATAATTTGACGAGTTTTATTGCAAGGCCGCTACAGCCGAAAAACAGGAGGAATATAGATGGCAGTTAAAGCCAGTTCAGAGTTTGATTATGAGATATGCAACAATAGGATCAGACCAATAGCAGAGGCACTTATAGCTAAATATGAAGAATTGCGCCATATAGATCCGGACAAGATACTTTTCCTTGTCAATCACAAAAGCTCGGGAAGCAAAAAACAGATGGTGCTCGCCAAAACCAGCAAGATCTCTCCGAAGTGGACAGAAATACTTTATCAGCTGGGAGCCTGTTCCTATTTTTATACGATCGAATTTTATGCAAAGACTACTGCCGCAATGGACGAAAGCCAGATGGTAGCTCTTGTATATCGCGAGCTTAGAAGGATAGGACCGGAGGGAGAGATACTGATCCCCGATGTTCACGACTGGTGGCAGATACTGATGGGCCTGGGAAGAAAATGGTTTTATCCTGACAGTACATGTCCTAATCTGCTGGATGATAATGTAGACTGGAAAAAGCTGATGGGACAGTACTACGAAGAAATAAGGTCTGCAGAGTAAAAGCGGGACGATTTTACTGCGGGTATATATAAGAAAAAAGTTAAGCCCCGCACCGCGGGGCTTTTTTTATTATCAGGCTCCAAGCTTTATACGTTCGTAACGCGGTTCTCCGTCTTTACTGATCGTTATCTCAAATATCTCGAGTATCGGGAGTTTTCGCCAGAGCCTATCCTGTCCGGAGGAAAATATTATCTTTATATCCGTAAGCCCTAGGATGCTCTCTCTTTTAATGATCAGGCTGGCGCTTTCCCCGCTTTTGAGAGTATTTTCCTGCAGAAGGTTTTCAGACCAGATGTTCCTTCCTGTTTCAGATATTAGGATCTCCTTTATCTCTGACTCGGAATGGTTTATAAACTCAAGAGGAAGGCCTTTCTCTGCCGGCGGATCTTCAGATACAGGCTGGGTGCTGCAAGTATCTGCAAAAGCAGGCAGGCCAAGAAATAGAAAAATAAGAACGGTAAGGACAGGCAGCTTTTTCATAAGACCACTCCTTTCTTTATTATTATTCTGTAATGTAATATCATTATGTTCAATAGGTAAAATAGCTTGTCTGATTTTTTGAGTATTGATATGTATGGATTACAGACAATAGTTCCCCTTCAATCTATAACGAGGTGATTAGAAATGTTTTGGAAAAGTTCAGACAGGAAAATCCTTGGAATAGTCTTGGTTATTACATTGATCATATTATCTTTAGGTGCGCTGCCGGCTCCTGGCGTCGGAGAAAAAGAATTTCTTATAAAAAATTTTTCGCCTAACGGAGAAGTCAACGGAAGGATTGAGATCAAAGCCGTTTTTAACCGTGATGCTGCTCCTGAAAACAAAATAGGGAAATCCCTTTCTCCCGAAGAGATACCATTCATATTTACTCCTGCAATATCAGGCACCGGAAAGTGGGTGAACAACTCAACCTTTGTCTATTATCCCAAAGCTGGTTTGCTTGATAGTGCGACATCTTATACGGCAGTCGCTAAAGCAGGCCTGAGAGACAGAGAGGGTCTTTTGTTGTCTGGAAAACAGTCCTTCCTTTTTAATACTGCTCCGCCGAGGTATATCGGGGCAAGACAGATAGATTTTGATCTTGAGCGCGGTACAGTAAGCTACGAGCTGGAGTTTTCACTTCCGGTGTCGCCTGCGAGGCTTAGAGGATATATCGATGTTAAAGAGGCTTCGGGAAATGCTGTTGAATTCCAGATACTTCGCGGACCTGTATCAAAAAAAATCAGGCTTAAAGTCATAACACAGAAGAATATAAAAAATATCAAACTTACTATATCTGCCGGAATGCCAGCTGAATCGGGAAATATGGGTCTGCTGAAAGATATTTCCGCTCGTCTCGATATCATTCCTAAAATGGAAATAAGGGATTCAAATGCCATTTCAAGGATAAACAACGGAGAAATATACATTGAAACCACCTCACCTGTTGATTTTTCAAAAGCGGGAGGATTTGTTGAACTAAGTCCCAAAAGCAGCTATACGATGGAACCAAGGGACAGGGGCTTTGCTATTGTAGGTCCGTTTGATCCTCAGGATAGAGTAAAACTGACAATTAGAAAAGGTTTTCCTGCATTGAGCGGCAAGCCTCTTGAGGCTGAATGGCAGAGAACGTTCATCTTTCCTGAAAAATTGCCGGAGATCAGCTTTACAGCGCCGGGAAGGATCCTATCCCCTTCCGGCAGTATGAGGATCCCGATAGAAACAGTGAACATAGACACTGTACAGATACTTGTATGGAAGCTTTTTGAAAATAACATTCCTATCGGAATGAGAAACCCATGGTCAAGGTATCCTATAGACCTTTCTTCAATGCTGGCAAACAAAGAATACAAGGTACAGGGCGGTCTTAACAGAAAGGTTAGAAGCGCCCTGGATCTTAAGCCGCTAATAGGGAATGAAAAAGGAGTATTCCTGCTCGTGGCCCAGAATAATAACGGCAAGTGGGCCGAAAGCAGGCAGGTAGTGAATGTTACTGATATCGGGGTCACGGTTAAGGCGGGTCCGGACTCCGCTCTATTATGGATCAATTCTGTTAGTACAGGAGAGCCTGTCCGCGGAGCTAAAGTAACGCTTTGGTCATGGTCTAACCAGCCTGTCGCAACTGGCACTACAGACAGAAAGGGTATTCTACAGCTCAAGTTCAGCTCTGACCTTGAGATGTCGCCTGTCCTTGCAACTGTCAGCAAAGGATCTGACACGGCTTTTATCAGATTTGACAAAGGACTCTATGAGGGGAAGGACATATTCGACACGAACGGAGATCCATGGATCTATAAGGGCTACAGTGCATACTGTTATACCCCGAGGGATATTTTCAGGCCTGGCGAAAATATTTTCATGGCATCGGTTGTAAGAGCAGCCGGCAATATATCATATAAGCCGTTCCCGGTGAACATAAAAATATTTAATTCCAAGGGAGCTCTGTCATTCTCAGCTACTGAAAAATTGACCAATGAAGGGACTCTTTCGAAAGAGTTCCATATCCCTGCTGATGCTCCGACAGGAACATGGCATATGAGCATAAATGTCCCCGGAGAAGATAAGCCGATCGGCAGGAAAGAGTTCTATGTGGAAGAATTTGCGGCACCCAGGCTATTTGTAGATGCGGAGGCATCGCCGGACATTCTGGTCGGAAAGGAATCTGCAGAACTCTCCATCTCCTCCAGGTACGTTTTCGGAAGTCCTGCTTCAGGTCTGCCGTGGGAGTCAGAAATGAGGACAGCAGAAAGAGACTTCAGCCATGCAAACTGGAAGGGCTTTGTGTTCAGGGATTCTGAGAAAAAATTCCAGCCCGAATCAGAGTATCTAGGTTCAGGAAAACTGGATCAGGACGGCAGAACTAAAATTACCCTGCCTAGCAGGGAGAGGACTGCTCCATCTGCCCTTGATATCCTTGCCGGTGCTTCTGTTTTTGAAGAGGGGGGACGCAGGGTAACTAAAACCGCAGTCCTAAGATGGTATCCCTTTAAAGTATTGGTAGGCATCAGTCTGGCAGAAAGGGTTTTTTCTCCGGGGAAGCCTGTAAACTTTTCAGTTGCAGCAGTAAAACCGGACGGAACTCCGTCCTCTGCAAAGGAAATAAAATATTCTATTTTCAGGGTAGCAGAGCAGAGGGTTACCTATGAAAAATACGGCAGGACAAATACCAGTCTGCAGCAGGAACTTCTGCCGAGAGAAGAAGGAACAGCCAGGCTATCTTCAGGTAAAGGTTCAGGAAGCTTTGTCCCTTCAGAAGCCGGCAAGTATTTGCTGAGAGCAGAGGAGATGTCTTGCGGATCCCGCGCCTCGCAGTGGATATATGTCTACGGCAGGGAAGATGCCGATGGCTCTGACATGGGCGCTGATACAGTAGAGATTATCACCGACAGGGAGAGATACAAACCGGGCGAAAAGGCCGTACTGAAAATCAGGTCTCCCCACAGCGGAAAACTGTTGATAGGAGTAGAAACTTTCCGTGTACTTCACAGCTCCGTATATGACATCAAAAAAGGTGAAACGGAAGTATCATTTAAAGTTACCGATGAGATGGTCCCTAACGCCTGGATAACAGCTCAGGTCATAACAGAGGGAAATAAAACAGAGCGCTCGAGGGCATATGGGGTCGCACCGCTTTATCTTGATAACAGCGATCAAAAACTTAATGTAACAATCGAAAACGCTGAAAAAATTAAACCAGGTACAAATGAATTCAGGCTGAAGGTCGCAGACAGCAGAGGCAGAGCAAAGGAAGCCGATGTAACGGTGATGCTTGTTGACGAGGCGATACTAGAGCTGACAGATTTTATGACTCCGGACCCTTGGAAGCACTTTACTTCAAAGAGAATGCTCGGAGTAAAAACTTATGATATTTACGATTCAATAATCAGACCTGAGGACCCATCATCTCCACTCCTTACGCCCGGAGGAGACGGTCCTTCAGAGATGGCGCTGAAAAACTCAAACCTGAGCCAGGTACAGGCTAAGAGGTTTAAAATGCTTTCTCTTGTAAAGAGAGTGCGTTCAAATTCAAAAGGAGAATGTGTTTTTTCATTCAACGTGCCTGAATTTGCAGGAAAAGCCAGATTGATGGCAGTTGCAGTGACTCCTTCTGAATTTGGTGCGGCGTCCGCGGAAGTGAATATAAACAGGGATATAGTAATTGAGCCATCGTTTCCAAGATTTATGGCGCCGGGAGACAGGATTACGATCCCGTGTCAGGTTTTCAACAGGAGCTCAGGGAGTGTAAAAGTTAGCCTGGATATCGAAGCAGATGGCCCGCTTAAGATAAATGGAACGAAAAACTTCAGTTTGATGCTTAAGCAGAATTCAGAGCATACTTTCAAGGTAAGCTTTGAGGCTACTGGGATAGGCACAGCAAATGCTTCCTTTGCCGCGAAATGGAACGGTGAAATTATTAAAACAAAACTGGAGGTGCCGGTAAGGCCTGCATCGCCCAAAATAAGCGAAAGCTTTTCTGAAGTTATAGAACCAGGCAAGGCAAAAGATATAAAAATACCCGGCAGCTGGATGAAAGGTACTATGAGCGGCACGCTGATTTTGTCAGCAATGCCGTCAGCAGACCTTCAGGATATTGCGCGTTTTTTGATAACATACCCTCACGGATGCATGGAACAGACTGTATCTTCAGCCTGGCCTCTCCTGCTCCAGCGCGAGCTGGCCGCTTCGTTTGAGAGCTTGCCCCCAGATTATGACCCAGTTAAAAATTCTCTTGGAGTCAGGATACAAAAAATATTGGGACTTCAGAACTATGACGGAGGATTTATCAGATGGCAGGGAGAATCATGGTCTCAGCCATGGGACAGTATCTACGGTACGCATTTTCTTCTTGAAGCCCAAAAAAACGGGATAAAAGTACCGCAGGAAAGGATCACTGAAGCGCTGAAATATGTGAAAAGACAGCTTTCCGTTGAACCATATGACATAAATGATGAAAGAGTGTGGCGTCAGGCGCTTTCAAGGAGGGCGTACGCATGTTACGTGCTTGCTCTCTCAGGGGAAACTCCGCTCGGCTGGATGGAGAGTCTGAGGGACAAGGCTGATTCTCTTGATGCGTCAGGCAGGCTTTTTCTGGCTGCGTCCTATGCTGTTTTAGGACAGAAGGGAGCGGCAGAAAAAATGCTTGGCAGAAAAACTGGAGCAGTAAGGGAAGACTCAGCAGGCAGAGAAAATTATGATTCCAATCTTAGGAATAATGCCCTTGATCTTCTGGTCAGGACGCATATAGATCCCAGAAGTGCAGGATCTGCTTCTTCAGCAGCATCTCTGCTTGCATCTGTCAGGAAAACATCGTCTCTGAATACCCAGGAAGGGGCATTCGCTATGCTTGCACTATCAAAATTCTTCAAAGCACAGCCGATTGCCGGAGAGCCATCGGGCAAGCTTTTATCAGGTCAGAAAACACTGGGAACTGTTACTTCAGAAAATAGAACAATATCAGTCTCCCTTGATGGAAAAACTTCTTTCAGCGCGGTCAACACAGGATCTTCGAGACTTTTTGTTTCCTGGAGTGCAGAAGGGATCCCGCTTGGAAAAGTTAAAAACAGGGATAACGGAATTGAACTGAGGCTTTCTATGACAGATAGAAAAGGTAAGCCGGCAGGAGCGAAGATCTTGCGCGGTACGGCACTAATCTCTACTATCACGGTTAAGCCTAATGCAAAGGATCTCAGGAACGTTGCGGTAGTAGTTCCTCTTCCCGCAGGCCTGGAAATTGAAAATCCAAGATTCAGTCCGAACGGAGAAGCCCTTCCTCCTTTTGTTAGAGCAGAAGCAAGAGACGACAGGCTCATCCTTTACATAGAAAAACTTGAAAAGAAGCTGGAATGGAAATTTATTCTCAGGGCAGTGACGGCAGGAACCTTTGACGTGCCTCAGATCTCGGCTGAATGCATGTACGAGCCAGCTGTTTCAAGCGTAAGCGGGGGCGGAAGGATAGAGATCAGGTAGAAGGGATACAGCTTTTTCCTGTTAATTGAGATGAAACTGAGGAAACTTTTTTTAAATGCTGAAAAAAAGGATTTAATGCAGGCCTGGAAAACAGGCTTATTGCTGCTGCTTATTTTTGGAGTTTTTCTAACAGCGGGCCTTTCTGTGCCTGTCGAGAGAATCTCGCAGTGGCAACGCTCTACAGTAGTTACAGATAGGCAGGGTGTCCCTCTTCAGGGATATCTTTCAAAAAACGAAGAGTGGTCTCTCCCTGTCCCGCTGGAAGAAATGGGCATGTGGATGCCTAAAGTTGCGGTTGCTCTTGAAGACAGATATTTTTTTTATCATCCCGGAGTCGATGGGATTTCTCTGCTGCGAGCTGCTGTCCAGAACATGAGAGCCAGGAATATTGTATCAGGAGGTTCAACGATAACAGCACAGCTCATAAGAATATCTGTTCCGAGGAAAAGGACGCCTGCCAGCAAAGCAATCGAGTTCTGGCAGGCAGTACAGCTGGAAAGACTGATGACTAAAAAAGAGATCCTTGAGCTTTATCTCAACAAGGCCTCCTTCGGATCCAATATCAGAGGAGTAGAAGCCGCTGCAAGGGTTTGGTTCAACAAGCCCGCAAAAGATCTTTCTCTTTCAGAAAGTGCAGTTCTTGCCGGTTTGCTGCGGGGTCCTGCATATTACCGTCCCGACAGGCATAAAGAACGGGCTATGGCATTAAGGGACCGTCTTCTCGACAGACTGGAAGATCTGCACGTTGCTTCATCTGATGAGATCAGAAGGGCAAAACTTGAGTCTATACCTGCAGCCAGGTTTCCGATACCTTTTTCCTGCAGAGAGGCCTGTGCCCATGCCGCAGTTCAGGGAGAAAGCTCTGAACTGCGAGACAGATACAGACGTGTGAGATCTTCCGTGGACAGGAGGATGCAGGATATTGTCGAACAGGAGCTTGGACTGGCACTTTCCGGGCTTCCCCGCGAGATCACTGCGTCAGCTGTGATAGTTGAGAACGAAACCGGCCTTGTTCGTGCCTATGTCGGCAACATGAAAGGAGAAACAGATGCTCCTGCGTCGTGGGTAGACTGCGGCAGTTCACCCCGCTCTCCGGGCTCTCTGCTCAAGCCATTTGCATATGCGCTTGCTTTTGAGTCAGGAAAACTGACTCCGTCATCCTTGCTTGCTGACACCCCGATGTCGGTGGGGCAAAGAATGCCCCGTAACTTTGACCGGTTTTACAGAGGACCGGTCACCGCAAGAGCAGCTCTGGCTGATTCTCTGAACGTTCCTGCAGTGAAAATACTCAGGGAGATTGGTCAAAGCAGACTTCTTGACCTCTATAGGAGGCTTGGTTTCAGTCTTATCACAAAAGATGCCGAATGGTATGGAGACAGTCTGGTGCTTGGCGGATGCGAGATTACTCTTTTAGAGGCAGCCGCTGCGTACCGGGTCCTGGCAACAGACGGGCGCTTAGGTTTTTTAAGCTGGATAGAAGACGCTCCATCGATCCCTAAAAGAAAAGTTATATCAAGGGGTGCTGCAGCCCTGACTCTTGACATATTAAAAGACGAACGCAGGCTTATTCCTCTTTACAGAGAGCTCTTCGGGGAAGAAGGGACGGTCATTGCCTTCAAAACGGGAACCTCTTATGGCTTGCGTGATGCCTGGACAGCCGCTGTGACAAAACCGTATACCCTTATTGTCTGGTTTGGCGATCCGACAGGGAAGCCCCATCAGGTGCTAGTAGGCATCAGAACAGCTGCGCCGCCGGCTGTACGTATTATGAGAAAGATAGTGCCTCCCGGTACAGGCTGGTTTGAATATCCTCCGGAGGTGAAAAAGGGAGAGGTATGTCCCCTTTCCGGTGCCCCGCGCAATTCGCTTTGTCCGAATGGAGTGACAGACCTCTTTATTCAAGGCGTCTCTTCAAGAGAACCGTGCAAGCTGCATGTAATGGGGAGTAACGGGGTGGAGATCCGCTGGCCTCCCGATATTGAGCTTTTTCTTTCAGAAAGGGAAAAAACCAAAACAGTTTCTCTGATAGAGATAGCGTCACCTATGAATAATGCTGCTTACAAAATGAAAGAAAGCGGAGGTAAAATTCTTCTGACTTCAAAAGGCGGCAAGGGAGAAATTTACTGGTTTGTTGACGGTGAGCTCTGTTCTCCTGCAGAAGGGTCAGAAGAGGTCTGGTGGAAAATGAGCGAAGGTATCCATAAGATTTCGGCTGCAGATGCTTTCGGCAACGTTGCCCACGTGGAGATAACAGTGACGCCGGAAAAGTATGAAGAACCGGAGGAAGAATTACCTGTGCTTGAGGAAGTCGAATAAATTCAGCGAGGAGCTGAATATTACGGCTGATCCGCTGCAATAGGAACAGTGTTGCTTCCCCATTCAAGGCTCAGAAGCATACCTCTTGAAAGCATCTCTTTAAGAGGATCGTCTAGTTCAGGCTTTGATGCGCAGGGAACATAAAGGCTCATCTCAACATTCTCACCGTACTTTGCCTGTATCCTGTCATCTCCGAAACCCCATTTTTTCAATGTTGTGGAGATTGTTTTTGAAAATTCGTAGCTGCAGGAAAGATCAAGCCTGAAGTTAAGTTCCATCCTGACTGTTCCGGCTGTTGAGACAGCAAGTTCAGCTGTCTCTCCGTATGCCTCAATGAGCCCCCTTACTCCAAGTTTGATCCCCCCGAAATAACGGGTGACAACGAGAAGTGTATTTTGGAGAGAATGCCTCTTGAGTATCCCTAAAATCGGGCGCCCCGCTGTGCTGGCAGGTTCTCCGGCATCCGAGCAGTGTTCAAGCAGACTTTCTGTCCCTATCCTGTAGGCCCAGCAATGGTGATTTGCCTTAGGAAATATATCCGGGAACCTTTTTATGTTTTCCGTGGCACTCTCAGGGTTAAGAGCCATGCGCAAAGAGCCTATGAAACGGGATCTTTTTACTGTCAGTTCAACATCTGTTTCTTTACGCGGCGCTATAAAAGAATAATTTTTTTCTACTTCGGCCACTTTTCCCGGAGCCTTTTCCATGTGGAATTAAGAGCCTCTGATACTACACGAACGTCTCCGAGGACCGGCATGAAGTTAGTGTCGCCGTTCCAGCGGGGCACGATGTGCATATGGAGATGCTGATCTATCCCGGCGCCTGCCACTTTTCCGAGGTTCATGCCCAGATTGAAACCGTGCGGGTTCATCACTTCGGTCAGCACCCTATGAGATGTCTGGCATAATGACATCATTTCAGAAAGCTCTGAGGGGGTCAGTCCTGTCAAATCGGCAGTGTGACGGTACGGGACAACCATCAGGTGTCCGGGATTATATGGGAATGCATTGAGTATAACAAAACATTCTCTGCCCCGATGGAGTATAAGGTTCTTTTCGTCTTCATTCATTTTAGGGAATTCACAGAATATGCATCCGAGCTCCTTTTTTTCGTTGTCATCGGAATTTGATAGGATATAGGCCATCCTCCATGGTGCGAATATTTTGTCCTGCATGTGCGAGCCACCGCCTTGTCTCTGATTATGATAATTATTATAGTGCTTTTTATATGGCAAATGCCAACACTTGTGGTATAAAAGTAAGTACATCTTTCAAAAACCAAAAAGGCAGGGGGAATATGCGTGGATAAAAAATCAAGATACGGGGTGCTGCTTTTTATTTTGACTGCAGCCATAATGTTATCAGCAGGTCTTGCCGCTTCTGCAGAAGAGAAGGCTCATGAAAGAAGAATAAGACTTTCTGCTGAACTTCTTCAGAAAATGGCGGCGGAAGATGATTCGGCGGGCATGGCCGATGTTATCAAGTCAGGAAAAGGCGTTGCTATCTTTCCTGCTGTGACTAAGGCTGGCCTTGTGGTTGGAGGGCAGGTAGGGGAAGGACTGGTACTTTTGAGAAACCCGAATGGTACATGGAGGGGGCCATCATTTATGGGTCTTTCGGGTGCATCGGTAGGGTTTCAGATAGGTGCCCAATCGGTAGGCCTGGTTCTTGTAATAACCAATGAAGAAGGTCTCAGGGCTTTTACAGGAGGCAACAGCTTCAAACTTGGCGCAGATGTTGCGATCGCTGCCGGCCCGGTAGGCAGAGATACGTCTGCAGCGACAGACGGCAGAGCCAAAGCTTCGATATATAGCTACTCAATGTCTAAAGGATTATTTGCGGGGATTTCCCTTGAAGGCACTGTTTTGAATCAGAATCGTGATGCGAACAGAGCATACTGGGGCAGAGATATGTCTGCAGCGGCAGCACTCAAGAAACCTGCTTCTGACAAAAGAATGAAAAAACTTGTTGACAGCCTTAACGCCCTTGTTAAAAAAGCGCCCAGATAGGACGTCGCATTTCCTTTAAACTTTTTTGTCTAAAAGCCGCGCTTAAATACCAAGCGCGGTTTTAATTTTGCATCAGACTATGTTTCTGTGCTTGCAGTGAGCCAAGATCATATGCTAGGTTAGCAAAGACGGCATATGGTTTTAATTATAATAATGCTTTCTTTGCCGGAAGGGCTATCCTCAGTAAAATCCATTGAGTTAGATCAGTCTTGATCATTTGCGTTGAAGCTGGCTTGATTTCTGCTAAGTGTTTCTGTTACAGATGTCTGTCCAGTATGCTTTTGTACTGCGGCCTGCAGGCAAGAGCATGTTTTCGTTTTCAGCTTCTAATAAACTAAAAAGGACTCCCATATGAGAGTCCTTTTTATTATCTTACATCGCCCCGCTCCGGATGCTTGAGCATCTCCGGACTTACGCCGCATTGTAACTGAAACTGCGATACGGGAATCTGGAACTCGTTGCCGTGTACCTCGATTTCTGTAAATCAGAATAATCAATTGCTAAAAACGGACGGGGCGACTTGTTGTTGTTAGAATATACTGAAAATTAAAACCTGTCATCAGTAATGAGACTCCGATTACTGAATGCATACGGTCTCCGGTGTAATATATTTGTTTGCATTAATGTGCTATCTAGATGCCATGTTATATTATTTCACAGTGATACCACAAAATTATTCTTGACGTATCTTTATTTGAGGAATATATTTACCAAGCGTGCATATGCACGTAAAAGGAGAATAAAATTGCCAAGAGACATCAAAGCCAGAAGAGTGTGCAGTATACCTGATAATTTACGGTTCATACCGGAAGGCTGCTCAAAAGAGCTGACAGTAATCACTGTTGAGGAGGTCGAATCGCTTCGCCTCTGTGATCTGGAGTCTATGGATCAGGATACTGCTGCAGGCCTGATGAATATATCAAGAGGGACTCTGCAGAGAATACTTTATTCAGCTCACAGAAAGATTGCTGAAGCCCTTTGCCGTGGCAGGGAGATACAAATAAAGGGAGGCTGTTTTGAATTGTCGGAAGAACGCTGCAAAGGAGAAAAAGGGTGCAGTTATTGTTGTTTCCGGCTCAAAGAGATCAATTCAATACAAGGAGATGCAGAAGATGACCGAAAATGAGAATTGCACGAACGAATGCGGGAGCTGCAGCGAAGAGTGTGCTTCAAGAACAGAACCGTTTAATTTCAAGGCGGAGCCGAATCCCCTGAGCAGCGTTGATAAGGTGATAGGAGTTGTCAGTGGTAAGGGAGGAGTCGGTAAGTCTCTTGTAACTTCTCTGCTGGCTGTGCAGATGCAGAAAAAAGGATACCAGGCTGCAGTTCTCGATGCTGATATAACAGGGCCATCAATACCGAAAATGTTCGGACTTTCTGTTATTGCTAAGGCCAACGAATCAGGAATACTTCCAGTGGCCACGAA
>JAQVPO010000197.1 GCA_028702015.1 Synergistaceae bacterium
ATTATAGCTTGTATTCTATCTTCATCTCTCTCATTCCTGCAAATCGAGACATTGATTAAGTATTCCTGAGCCGGCCATACTTGAGATCTGTATGAGATACTTCCATCCTTTGTTTTTTCTTTTTTTAGACGGGGAATAAAATCTATGCTAAAAAGTTTGTTGATATGAAGATGTTCGAAGAAAAACTCTGGATGGGCCTCTTTGAGTATCCTTTCATACCCTTCAAGTTGTTCAAAATAACCTGAATGAGCCATGAGCCTGGCAAATTCGGCCTCTCTATTGGGCAATGTTGTATTTATTAATACGTAATTGAGTTGTCTCACATTAACCAGTTTGTTTAAACGTTTATTGATCCTTGCAGCGAATGACTCTAATACATTCAGTAACTGATCTTTGGTATTATTGTTGATGAAAGGTATAAGCTCAACTCCGCAATGGTTTTTATAGTAAATCCTTAAATATTTCGCTAATTCTTTTTCATGTTGAGAATCGAATTCCTTTAATAGAAAGAGTTTCGGGGTTTCTGAGTTATTTTTTACTGCTGTTGACTTCGATAATATATATTCTAATATTTCCATTTCATTCAAACCATATCCCAGAAATAATACCGTAAAATCAGAATGAAATAATTGTTCCAGGAAATATGTTATTCCATTATTACTATTACTCGAATCACATCCTTCTGCCTGTCTAACATGGTATAAAGATATGTAATCCTTCAAAGTCTGGATCATCGTTTCAGACTTTTCCACTGAACCGTGGATATGAAACACAACACCGCCTTTGTAACCTATGCTTGAAAAAAGACACTCGGAAGGGGAAAGTATGATCTTAGCAGTATACTTTTGCGTATCATAAGGGCCAATGTGATCAAGAAATTCTCTTTTTGCGGGGCTTTGTAAAATCATCATATCTAGTTCTCTGTCGTAATTGGTAGTTACGAAGTGGTTCGTCAATTTTAAAAGAGCGTTATTCAAACGTTTCCTTTTGATATTTGTCTCGGCATCATTTTTTGCAGTAAGAATTTTCTTGTAGTCGATCGTTTCTTTTTTATTTGATCCCATTTCGGAAGCGATAGACAGTTTAACCCTCGAATCAAGCGTTTGTAATTTTTTAGACGTACTTTTACCTAGAATTTGAGTCAAGGCATCGTTCGAATATTTTTCCCAATTTGGGTAACCAAGCAAACATGAGCACCCAGCTCCGATAAAAACAACAAGTTCTCCATGCTCGGCTGCCTCTTGAATTTGAGATGGAATATTAGGTATCGGTTGAATTTTAAAATCATCAGTAATATCCATTAATAGCAACCGCCCCTTTAATGCACAATTCTGCCTCTTATCCACATTTTGTCAAATGTGTAGGTCTGACCCCAATGACCCTTAGTAGGAACTTGAGCTCGAAGTGAGATTTATTTTTGATACACAATCTTGACTCTGTACCGTAAGGAAAAGGAAGATATCCGGGCAGTAAATGATCAGTGCGGAGCTTTTACTAGGTGCATAACGATAGCAGACGTCACAGGTTTGGTCCTTATGCAACATATCTCGAACAGGGAAATGCAGAGAAAAGAAATCTTCGGAATCTACAACCTCATAAACAGCGGTAAAACCACCTGGTACGGCTTCGCAAAAACTATCCACGAACAGATGCTATGCAGTGACAAAAACCAAAAACTTGCAAACATTTTGCCGATCAACTCGGATGAATACCCCCTACCTGCGAAACGCCCGAAGAATTCTGTTCTATCATGTGAAAAGTTAGAGAATACCTTATTAATAAAAATTATGGATTGGCGGGAAGCTTTTTAAAACACAACCAATTCGGTTATCCCAAAATACTGATTCGTACATCTTGATATTAGCTATTCTATTCGATCGAACACCCAGAAGGTTGCTAGATAACTAATAATTCATTTCTGAATTCGAATGTGATACAAAAATTATCATAGAAAACTGCGTAGGTTAGCAGGAGTCCTAATGAGATTGCGAACTTAATTTGACACGAGCACAAAATTTGATACTAGGATTAAATGAATGTGTTAAACTTTCTCCAAGACATATATTTTTACTCGTTTTGGTATTTATGATAATCATAAATAGATAATGGTATGTTTGATCTTGTAAATATAGGATAAAATCATTAACGACCCTAATTTTAATCATGGAGACAACAAAATGAAACCAACCGTTTTAATGAAAGAGCTCTCTGCATTTGGAAACTTTTACACAGGAGTCCCGGATTCGCTGCTGGCACCGCTTTGCGATCATCTTATGCAGACCTATGGAATATCTGAAAACCACATCATTTGTGCAAACGAAGGCAACTGCGCCGCGCTCGCTGCAGGTTACCACATGGCTACAGGAAAGGTCCCCGTCGTCTACCTGCAGAACAGCGGCATAGGCAACATCGTCAACCCATACACATCACTGCTCAACGACAAGGTATATGCAATCCCCTGCATCTTTGTTGTCGGCTGGAGAGGCGAACCTGGCCTTCACGATGAACCGCAGCACGTATTCCAGGGTGAAGTTACAGTTAAGCTCATTGAAGATCTTGACATCAAAACATTTATCCTCACGAAGGACACAACTGACGAAGAACTAAAGGCAGCCATGGAAGCATTCCGGCCCTTGCTTGATGCCGGGAAAAGCGTTGCGCTTATAGTTCGAAAGGGAGCACTTGAACCTGAGAACAAGGTAAAATACTCAAACAAGTATGAACTTGTACGGGAAGAGGCGATCAAGAGGATAGCCGCAATATCTTCCGAAGACATTATTGTCTCGACCACCGGCAAAACCTCCCGTGAACTCTTTGAGATAAGAGAGACAAACGGCCAGCCGCACAAATTTGACTTTCTTACTGTAGGTTCTATGGGACACAGCTCATCGATTGCACTTGGCATAGCCATCCAGAAACCGAATACCAACGTCTGGTGCATTGACGGTGACGGCGCGGCCCTCATGCACATGGGGGCGATGGCGCTCATAGGCAATATATCCCCAAATAATCTCGTGCACATTGTCATTAACAACAATGCCCATGAAAGCGTTGGGGGGGCTCCGACCCCAACTGATAAAATCGACCTTGTCAAAATTGCGGAAGCCTGCGGATATCCCGAAGCGGTCTCCGCGGAGGACATCGGATCGCTCGACAAAGCGCTGAACATGGCAAGGGCTTCCGGCAGGCTCTCATTCATTGAAGTCAAGACTGCAATAGGCTCCCGGAGCGACCTTGGAAGGCCCACAACAACCGCAAAAGAGAACAAGGAAAATTTCATGTCATACCTTAAGGAGTGCAGATGACCATGAAAGCTCTCATACTTAATTCAGGAATAGGCAAAAGGATGGGTACTCTGGTCAACGATCATCCAAAGTGCATGACCCCGATATCCCACAATGAGACCATCTTAAGCAGGCAGTTAAGGCAAATCGCCGATTGCGGCATTGAAGAAGTGATAATGACCACAGGCCCGTTCCATGACCTTCTGA
>JAQVPO010000198.1 GCA_028702015.1 Synergistaceae bacterium
GAGAGACTGTTATGGGCTTTTTGATAATCAACGTTGCTGACGGAGACCTGGACAGTGTTATAGGATGGCTGCGAGATAATGGGATGTTCTGGGAGGTAATGAACAATGCTGAATGAACTTCTGTTTGCTCTTTGGGAAACATTATATATGATCGTCCTTTCGACTTTTTTCTCAGGGATATTCGGGTTTGCTGTGGCTATAGTGATGATAATGACTGGGGCAAACGGGCTCCGCCCAAACAAAGCAGTATATTCTACCTTAAATCTGATCGTTAACCTGCTTCGGTCATTTCCCTTCATAATACTCATGATAGCGATAATACCGCTTACGAGGCTTATCGCCGGTACATCAATAGGAAGCACTGCCTCTATCGTTCCGCTTACGATCGCTGCGACTCCATTTGTTGCACGTCTGATGGAGGGAAGTCTTCTTGAAGTTGACCCAGGCGTAGTGGAAGCTGCTAAATCCTTCGGAGCCGGTGATATGCAGATAATATTTGGTGTGATGGTTAAGGAGGCAATGCCTTCGATAGTCCTTAACTGGGCGGTTGTTGCCATAAATCTTCTTGGATATTCCGCAATGGCAGGGGTAGTAGGAGGGGGCGGACTGGGAGATCTGGCCATCAAGTATGGATATAACAGGTTCCAGACAGATGTGATGATTTATTCTGTTGCAATTCTTATCATCATTGTGCAGCTTATACAGTCGGTGGGAAATAAAGTTTACGAAAAAATAAAGTAGCGTTCGATTGCTTAGAGTTTTTTAAAGGAGGTGGAGCCTATAGATAACGGAAGCGACATGTGTGATATGTGCAGGAAAGAAAAAGGGAGACCGCATAATGCAGATGCGGTAATGATCAGCGGGGCTCGGCCCTTTAACAAGAAAGGACGATATTTGATATGAAGAAACTCGCGATAGCGATTTTGCTGTCTCTGATAATTCCAACAGCTCTTTTCGCAGCTGAAAAGACGATCACAGTAGGAGTAACTCCTTTTCCACATAAGGATATAATGTTCATAGTCAAGGATCTTCTCAAAAAAGATGGATATGATTTAAAAATAAAGGAATTCACTGACTATGTGACCCCAAATACAGCCCTTGCAGAAGGCAGTCTTGATGCCAATTTTTTCCAGCATGTGCCATATCTGGAAAACACCAATAAAGAAAAGAAACTGGATCTTGTATGGGTGGCAAAAGTTCACATAGAGCCACTGGGACTCTATTCAAAAAAAATAAAAAAATTGGACGAACTTAAAAATGGAGCTCAGATCGCCATTCCCAATGATGCAACAAACTGCTCAAGGGCATTGCGTCTTCTAGAGAAAAACGGGCTTATAAAAGTTAAGCCAGGAGAACTTGTCACAGCAAGAGATATTACAGAAAATCCCAAAAAGATAAAAATAAGGGAGATTGAAGCAGCGCAGCTTCCAAGGACACTGCCCGATGTTGATGCTTCTGTAATTAATACTAATTTTGCAGTGGAAGCAAAGCTGATACCGGCAAAGGACGCTATCGTTATTGAAGGAAAGGAATCTCCATACGCGAATGTCATAGCAGTAAGGGCAAAGGATAAAAACAGCCCTGCAGTGAAGGCTCTGGTTAAGGCAGCTAATTCAAAAGAGGTCAAAAAGTATATAGAAAAAGAACTTGTACCCAAGGGAATAGTGGCTGCCTTCTAAGCAATGTCTCATAACAAAACTGTTAAGGGGAGAATATTTTCTCGTCATCAGTGCAGAAGCAAAAAGAGAGCAGATCCATTTGGGATCTGCTCTCTTTTTGATGATGAATAAGTTTTTTATTTCTAAGCCTTGTCAAGCTTGAGTGCTTTAAGTCCTTCTTTAACCATAAGCAGTGCAAGGACTAAGAGGATGGCAGATATTCCTGCAAGAGCATAATTAGGATTGCTGCTCATCATTGTTGTTTTGATCTCTATAACAAGCCCCGCCATGCTTGTAACAAGCATGAACCAGAAAGGAACGAGGAGGAATGTTGCCTTTTTCTTGAGGCCGCGTATGATCCATACAGCAACGCCAAGGAGTGCAAGTGCAGCGACCAGCTGGTTTGAGGCTCCAAATACCGGCCATATCATTGCCCATGCAGCTATGACCTTTCCTGATGCATCCGTTGTCTTCACATATACAAGTCCAAGCGCCACTGCTATGGCTATGACCGTGGCAAGGTATTTGCCTATCTTCCCACCTGAGAATTCCTGGATCTGATAACGTGCAAGTCGTGTTGCTGTATCAAGTGAAGTAAGCAGGAATCCGTTGATCGCTATTGCTCCCAGCCTGGTTCCGAGGACAGGGTCTATGCCTACTATAGTACAGAACTGGCCAAAACCTGCTGCAAATGTTCCTACCGGTCCGCCTTTCTGGATACCGCCTGCCACCATCAGTGTACCGATGGCAATAACTGCAACAAGTCCTTCAAGCAGCATTGCGCCATATCCGACAGGGATTGAATCCCTTTCATGGCATAGCTGCTTTGAAGTTGTCCCGCTTCCTACGAGCGAGTGAAAGCCGGAAATCGCGCCGCATGCTACGATTACAAAGAGCATCGGCCATAGGTGAAGTTTTGTAAATCCAAAATATTTGACGTTGTCAGCTATCATCGGGATAGCCCCGCTGTCCATTTTGGCTCCTAGGATCATCCCTATCGCGCCTATGCCAACTGCGAAGTAAAGGAAGAATGAGGCAAGGTAATCCCTTGGCTGGAGCAGGAGCCATACAGGGAGTACGGAGGCGGCAAGAATGTATATTGCAAGGAAGATGTTCCACTGGTCAGCTGAATGCGTAAATATTGCTGTTACGAAGGGCCAGTCCCCTCCCTTGACTGAGCATATGGCGATTATGCCCAGCATAAAAAGAGTGACAAGTTTAAAGTTAAGGTTGAAGCGGTAGATAAGAATACCTGAGATCATTGCAAGAAGTATGTACATACATCCCACAAAGGCTACTACAGGGTCTGTTACAAAAGTTGCGGTTGTCAGTACTAGGAAGACAGCAACGACAAGCATCAATGAAAGAATCGTGAACCCGAGGAAAAGTTTTTTGCCTGTTTCTCCTATCCAGCGCTCAATTACTGTCCCAACGGATTTCCCGTCATGGCGCATGGATGATACAAGCGATCCCATGTCATGGGGTCCTCCGAGGAAGATAGATCCGAGGACACACCAAATGATAGTAGGCAGCCATCCGAATATAGATGCAGCGGTTATGGGTCCTACAATCGGGCCTGCTCCCGCTATTGACGAAAAATGATGCCCCAGTATGACGGCTGGGTGTCCTGGACAGTAGTCAACCCCGTCATTGAGCTTTTCGGCCGGTGTGCGGTTTGCATTGTCTAGATTGTAGACTCACGCCATAAAATCCCCGTAAAATTTGTAACCTAATAGAAAAAGGACTGCAGAAACAACGAACATAATGGGGAACATAAACAACACCTCCTAAAATTGTTGTCTGCTCATTGGCAGCTCCCTAAA
>JAQVPO010000199.1 GCA_028702015.1 Synergistaceae bacterium
ACTTTTTTCGATCTCTCTAAGCTTATCCATTAGTTCCATTTATAGCTACACCACCTGTAAAAAAATAGCGAACCAGATAATAAATGATATCAATTCAGCGTGAAACTTCCGAAATGCCGCCGGCATCAATCAGATACAAAACAACGGTCATTCAGGCACTCATTATATCGTCTGACTGCTGTTCAACGATATCCTGACTGTTCTGCGGGCTCTTCTCGGCTGCTTCACAGGGCTTCGTTACTGCCGCTTTTTCCGGATGCAATGCCAGATCAAGCGCGGCAAGAGCCACCTCTATCTGATCCAGGGCAGGTTCCCTCGTTGTAATATACTGAAGCGAAAGAGCCGGCATTATACAGTATTTTCCCCATGTTTCCGAGTTAGAGGCCTCTTTTATAAATTCATATGATATGCCGATGACCAGCGGCAGAAGCAGGACCCTGCTCCCGATACGCCAAAGGAGCGAGCCCCCTCCGATCGCAGAGAAAACTATTATGCTGACAAAAATCACTACAAGCAGAAACGATGTGCCGCAGCGCCTGTGTATCCTTGAAAATCCAGAGACACTTTCAGGTGTGAGCTCGGCATCATTTTCATATGCGTTTATCGTTTTATGTTCTGCGCCATGATAAGCAAATACTCGCTGTATATCCTTCCAAAGCCCGATAACTGCAACGTATCCGACAAAAATGATCCCTCTGATAATACCCTCAATGATGTTTTTAGAGAGAGGTGAGAGCCCTAAATGGGATGTCAGATATTCAGACACCAGCATCGGAAGCGCAACAAAAAGCCCTGCTACTGCAAATACTGCAACAGCTATCGCGCCTGCCATTTCAAGAGGAGAAATTTTATCCTCTTCACCAAGACTTATCTCTGCTGAGATGGAGAGAGCTCTCATGCCAATCCTCATCATCTCGACCATAGTAGCAAAGCCCCTGACCACAGGGTACTTCCATATGCCTTTTTTGATCCAATCGGAGCCGAGCCAGGCCTGTAAACATATTGAACCTCCCGGTTCCCTGACTGCGAGGCCCCAGTGTTCCGGACCTTTCATCAGGACTCCTTCAATAACGGCCTGTCCTCCGACCGGTATCCTCTTCGGTATGGAGATAAACGCGGACAAAATTATCCGCTGAAGTGCAATATTGATTTTCATTCAGATAACATCTTCTCCAAGCTTTCGTATGGCTGTCCGCAGGGATGGGCCTCTTTGCACACGCCTTCAGCAACACATGAAGGACCGGCCACATCAAATATCTCCGGTGCGGCATCTCTTGCAAGTATCAGCATTTTTCGCGCAAGTTCCCTTATCTCCCACTGGGCCCTCCTGCAAAGTCTCAGCGAGAAAAAATGATGAAGTTCACGCGCATTCATTGTCATTACAAGCCTTGTCTCCGTTCCGTGAGGCAGGATAAAGCGTGCGTCCTCCCTGGAGATACCCAGGTCTATAAGTTCTTTATAGCAGTTCCATGCACTTTCTGTCTGTTTTATGAACAATGCATGAGCGTTTTCATCTTTAAGCACAGAATCAGGAACTATGCATGTCTGTCCGGACATGCCTACATACCTCTGGCTCTGCTGAGAATAGCTGGCAAGCCTGTGCCGTACAAGCTGATGAGTAGCGACCCTGCTTATACCCTCAACAGCGAACGTGAAGGATATATGTTCAAAAGGTGAAAGATGCCCGGAATCACGCAGCATTTTCAGAAATGATGCCGTCTTTTCTCTGGTAAGTCCGTCCATGATATCTGCAGCACCGGATGGGCTGTAGCAGATCTTGGCAGCAGCAGCAACTATTCTGGCAGCATCAGGTGTACTTGCGATCAATTCGACTTTTATAGACAAGGAGATGGCCTCCCTTCATCAGACAGGATCTAAATAACTGCAGGCCGGCAGATACTAGAAAAACGAGGGGAGCAGCTTCGCTCCCCTCGTGGGTAAAAGCTATTCTTCTGTACCCTCTTGAACGTTCTTCTGTCCGTAGTTGATACCTGCGTACTTCTGGCGGAATTTCTCAAGTCGTCCGGCTTCTATTACACGGCCTTTCTTGCCCGTGTAGAAGGGATGGCATGCGTTACAGATCGAAACCCTCATATCTCCCGTAGTAGACCTGGTTTCAAATGTATTGCCGCAGGCGCAGGTCACCTTGCAGTTTTCATATTTTGGATGGATATCCTTTTTCAATGCATTGCACCTCCAGATGTTCTTATGCGTCTAACATACAGCTGTATATTATATTGCAGGTCAGTGAAAGACGCAAGCAAAAAATTACTCTCTCTGCTTCCGCAGCGCTTACACTTTGCTCAGAGAATTCCCCCGTTTTGGTTCTGCTTTGACAGGTACGCTTAAAACATCCACGCCTTCCATAACCTCAATCAGTCTCTTTTCCAGCCTGTCAGCGTCTTTTTCAAAACATTCGCATACAATGGAATCATGTATCTGCAGCACAGTTTTTGCACCCTCAAATTCTTCTTTTACAGCTCTATCAAATCTCATGACGGCAATTTTCGCTATATCTGATGCGGCGCTCTGGATCGGCGTATTGACTGCCACTCTGTCTATCGGATTATTTCCCCTTCCGGCCGTCGTCGCTACTTCAGCCAGAGGCCTTATCCTCCCAAAGATGGATCGGGTATATCCTGCAGCCTTTGCCTCTTTTATACTGCCTTCGAGATATCCTTTCACTTTTGGCAGCACGCTGAAATATCTGTTCACCATTGAGGCGGCCTGCGGTCTTGATATCCCCAGACGCTGGGCAAGACCATGAGCTCCCATCCCATAGAGGAGACCAAAGTTGACGACCTTTGCAAATCGCCTCTGTTCCGGTGTGATCTCCTCAGCGGGAAGACCGAAGACCCATGATGCCGTCTCCATATGCACATCACGGCCTTCAGAAAAAGCACTTATCAGCCTCTCTTCGCCTGATAAGTGCGCAAGCACCCTTAATTCGATCTGAGAGTAGTCTGCCGCAACGAAAATTTTTCCCTCATCCGAGGGGATAAAACAATCCCTGAATCTCACAGCCCACTTGCCGAAGAGCGGCATGTTCTGTACATTGGGATCCCTGCTGGAAAGACGCCCTGTACCGGTAGAAAGGTGGTCAAAGGTGGAATGTATGAAGCCGTCTCCTTTTGAAGCAAGAGATAGAAAGGGCTGGACAAATCCTGAGAGTATTTTTGCCTCTTCGCGGTATTCGATGATTTTCGCAGGAATATCGCAAAGCGGCTCAGGGAGACGGGCAAGCTCTTCCAGGACACTCATGTCCGTTGAATATCCGGTCTGTGTTTTCTTCAGCGGAGGCAGATGGAGATGTTCAAACAAAAGCCATCCGACCTGCTTTGGTGAATTAAGGTTAATCCTTTCTCCCGCTAGATTCTCTATATCAAATTCGGTCTGCTCTATCGTTTTCTCCAGTTCTTTCTCCAGCAAAGCAAGTTTACCTGAATCTGCGAATATGCCATTCCGTTCAATGTC
>JAQVPO010000200.1 GCA_028702015.1 Synergistaceae bacterium
AGAACTGCGTAGTGATACTGGGTTCTTCTGATGCGGAAGGCGCAGAGATCTACGCCGAGACCGTAACAAACGGCGATCCTACTTTTGCAGGGCCACTTGCGGGAGTCCCGTTGGGACTCGCGGTATACCACGTTTTCGATGAAGAGATTCGTTCAGAGTGCGATGATGCACAGTGGGAAGAACAGATATCCATGATGGAAATGGTACTTGACCCTGAGGCACTTGCAGCCGCTGTTAAGGGCATGAGAGACGAATACAGCAAGGTCAAGCTTTAAAATCACAAACCATATCAGCATAACAGGATCCAGGGCCTGAATTTTACAGCTCTGGATCCGTTTTTATGCGCATCAAAAATTGTTTATTTAAGTTTAAGCAAGCTCAGTTTTTTTCTGTCGTCACTATTTTGGAGCAGTCCCATAGCGATATTGAGGATATGGGCATTGTCTACCCAAAGAAAAGAACAGCCAGCCAGCAATTTTTCCGGATCCTCCCTTTTCACAAAGCACAGGCTCCCGTTTACTATCCCCCACTGAAGCTCTTTCCATGGGTAAAAATTCTGCTTTGACGCAGAAAAGGCAGATTTTGTATTTACTGTTATTCCTTCATCTTCAGCCAGTATATCCCCAAAAGAATAGCGTTCGCCTTTCGCCAGACCATCCATCATCTCTGTAAAAAGACGCCTTCCAACTGCTTTCCAGTATCTGTCGGTAAGATGCTCATAGAAATCTTTTTGTTTTGTTTTAATAATATATTCTTTTTCAGAGGTGCCGAATACTGCGACATATACCCTCTTAGGGAAGATCCCTCCCCTCCTGAGGTCTACGCCCCAGCGCAGCCTTGTGATCGACTTAAGCGGAAGAAGTTCACCGCACCAGTCAAACCCCCTGGGGGTTATCTCAAGATTTCTTCGAAACGGCCACATCCCGAAGGAACACCTAAAATCTATTTCGTTGTGCCAAGATTTTTTCTTTTCCAAAAAAACACATCCTAAGCTTTACAGAAAAATCAAGTCATTCCGACGATTATATCAAAAGATCACTTTATCTTATCTCTTATAGTCACATATCCAGATCCTGAAACGACCACGTAAAGAGTTTTGCCATCGCAAGAAGGTTTTGGCTTTACATCAAGAGTGACAGCGGGCGTCATAGAGCTCCATCCGCCATCAAAAACCCTGACTTTCGACAGATCTCCCGTCACAGGAAATATTCTCACTTCAGAAGACTGATACGTCTCTTTCTCTCCATGCTGTGTTCCACCCTGCCAGGTCAGTCTGAAAAGTGTGTTTTTCGTACCTTGCTGTGACATTGAAAGCTTAAAGGCGCATTCCTCCGCCTGAGCCCTTGCCATCCTGTCCGAAAGCCAAAAAGCTAAATTTTCCGCCTCTTCTCTTATCAAGCTGTCACAGTTTTTATTGCAGGGAAAAAGGCAACTTACGCTGCCAGCTCCGATAACCACTATAAGCATGACAACAACTGTCTCTATAAGTGAAAACCCCGTGCATTTCCTTATTTCGATTTATCCTCCGAGACCGGCCTTTTCTTTATTGGAAATTATCCAGCTGTAAAAAGGGTGCTCCTTTTTATAGAGCCGGCCTTCAGAGTTTGTACAGCCATGTTTTGTCCAGCCCTCAGCAATAAGTTTATAGTCTGTTGCCCTTAATATCCTGTATTCAAATGTAACACTGTAAATTTTCACATCTGTGATCCTGCACCAAAGCTGTATCTGGTCATCATATCTGGCCGGGTGCTTGTACCGGCAGTGGCTCTCAACGACAGGAAGGACAAGTCCATCTTCTTCCCATTTTGAATACGGGATACCCATCTGTCGGCAAAACTCTGTTCTGGTAACCTCAAACCAGTCGAGATAGTTTGCATAATAAACAACCCCCATCTGGTCGGTCTCGCTGTATCTTACCCTTATCGTAGCCGCAAGCGTGTAGTCTTTCTGTGTCATTGAAAACACCCCCTGAATTGCTGACAGAATCAGATCGATTCAGTACTGTAACTATGCCTCTGCAAACATTATAAGGTATAAACTTAAATGACAGCTCCTCTTTTATGCAGAATATATTTTTCTCTGTCAGCAGGGCTGATCCCTCTGAAAGGAATTTCCTCCCCTGCTCCGGGCGGACATGGTTCATAACTGTCAAAGTATGTGCTGATCATGCCGCGCCCGCCTGTAACAGATAAAAATCTGGCTGGAAAATCGATTCCTTCAGCAACAGGATATCTTCCTGCCATTACCGCAGTTCCTTTTCTGATTGAAGGAGAGTCAAAGGTCCCTCTCATTCCGATTATTTCTCCGATCATCTTTCCTGTCATTTCCTCCGGATAGGTTATCCGGAATCTGTTGATCGGCTCCATCAGATCTGTTCCGGTGTTCATAAGCGCATCCATTATGCCTATTGGCGTTGCAAGTATGAAATCCATAGGATGAGTGTGTGCAACATGGTGTTCCCCATCGACAAGTGTTATCTTCAGGTCTGTTACCTGCCATCCCTTTGGTCCCTGGCGAAGAGCATCCGGTATCGTCTGTTCGACCTGGGCCTGATATTTGGGGAAAATTTTCTCGTTTCTGGCCCTGCTTTCAAAGATGACTCCTGAACCTGTTTCAAGAGGTTCTATCTCGAAATTGAGGACAGCCCAGCAGGGCTTAGGCATTGTATATTCAACATATCCGTATCCATGCCTGGAAGGTCTCTCTTTATATATTATCTGCGGAGATCCGATAACTGCATCGATCAAGTATCTCTCTTTCAAAAGAGTCTCTATAACCTCAATCTGGAGCCTGCCCGTCACAGACAATATAAGTTCCCTGGAACTCTGTTCCCAAATAAATTCGAGCAGCGGGTCCTCGGCACTCATTTGACGGACCGCATCAAGAAGCGCCGGATAGTCCGTCTCAGCCTGAGGCATTACTCTTATCCTGACCGTAGGGGATGCAATATTTATCTCATTCCCTTGAGCGCAAGGCCTGCCAAGCACATCGCCGTTCCGTGACCTGGAAAGCCCGTAGATCGCCGCTATCTCTCCAGCTGATACTTTGCCCGTATCTATTTCCTTAGCTCCTGTTACTTTTTTTATCTGCACTGCTTTTTCATAACTGTCATTGCTTGCGTTATAAACCAGGTCCCTGTTTTTGATGCACCCTGAGAAAAGTCTGGCATAAGCGACACGGCCCATCTGCGGGTCGTGCTTCATGTTAAAAATAACTGCGGAAAGGCCGTCCTCCTTCTCACTGATCTTTCTCCTTCGGGCAAGAAATTCGATAAGATCCAGAAATTCCTCCACTCCATCACCGACAAGAGCAGCACCTGCAACAAAAGGGGAAATATCCCCCTTACTGAAAGACTCCGCGTAAGCTTCAAGAAGCTCTTCTTCCGTTATAGCCCTCAAGCCTTGTTCGATATATTTTTCAAGCAGACGGTCATTTACACAGCAAAGCTTCTCTGTAACAGATTCTTTT
>JAQVPO010000201.1 GCA_028702015.1 Synergistaceae bacterium
ACATCAAGGGCCTGTTTAAAATCTCTGCGCCCCAAGCCAAGGCGGAAATTATTCGTATTGAGTCCAAAGGCACGTTCTCCAATAATCAAAAGTCCCCTTTCATTCATCGCTTTTTCACACATTTCTGTAACATCAAAGGGCCTTACCAGCTGAGGGAAGGCTGTGCTTCCTCCGTTTGGCTGTATCCAGTGAAGGAGATCCTTGTGCTGTTTGAAGAATTTCTCGGCAATACTGAGGTTGTCAAGTACGATCTTATGGTTGCGCTGAAGCAGGTCTGTCGCATTTCGCATCGCTATCGTAGCAAGAATTTCGCCCGGGGCATTATTGCACAATGTTGTATAGTCCTTATAGGCTGCGCAGTTCTCAAGCACACTCTTGTTTTTTGTCACGAGCCAGCCGATCCTTGTCCCTGGTAACCCAAATTTGTTCAGCCCGCCGATAGTCGTTGCCCTGGGATACATATCAGAAAGAGAAGGCAGAGCAGCCGCTGGGTCATGTTCCATGCCGCGGTAGGTTTCTTCACAAAACACCCAGGTCCCCATTCTGTCAGCTAAAGTCAGTATCCTGTCCATCTCGGTCTTTACTGGAATAAACCCTGTAGGGTTGTTGGGTATGTTCAAAACCAAAAGTTTTGTTTTAGGAGAAATATTTTCTGCAAGGAAATTGAAATCAAGGTTCCATCCCCAATTAGTCTCCTGAAGCTGCCATTTGATTATCTTGCATCCAAGCGCCCTCGGTATCTCATAAAGCGAGGGAAGGCAGGGCTGCATGACTATTACCTCATCTCCGGGATCAAGAAGAGTATTCATAAATATGAATATACCTTCTTCAGGTGCAAGCTCCAGAATATCAGATGGGCGGATAGTGCTGAATCTTTTGACAACCGCTTCCCGTAAAGGAGCAAATCCTGTCTGGTCCGTATACCCCAGAACTAGGCCATCCCACATTCTTCTGCATTCTTCGTCTGCCATATCAAGTATTTCCTGCATGGTACAGTACTCGCATGCGGACTGACTCAATCTGTACTTTGCTTTTGAAGAATATCTGGCAAAAAGCCTCTCTAGTTTAAATTCTTTAATTTTCATAAAGATCCCCCTCTTAGAGTTTTTATCTAACCAATCTCTATCATCATCAATAAAGTATAACCTTTTTCAGAAAAGTTGTAATCATTCCTAAACATAGAACTCTTGTAAATTTTTTGACAAAAATACTTATCCTTACTTTCGGTCAATCAATTAAAGCTATATAATAAAAATACTTATAATCTTTTATCTCATGTTGATTTTAGCACAATTAGTGTCAAACAAATATATCACGTTAGCAATGAGGAACCTAGTCGATATGTTCTGTGTCAGACAGCTTCTTATAAACATCAAGAATAAAATGAAGATATATTTTTCTTCTGTATATTGCAATCTGATATATCTGTGATACAATCATAGAAAGGAGTAATGTGATGAGCAGCAGCGAGTCTTTTTTCACAATCAAATCTCTTAGAGAGCAGGTTTACGACTATCTTCGCTTTCAGATGAACGACGGAAAGATAAGGCCGGGATCGTTTCTCAATCTCAACGAGATAAGTATGGAATTGGGAATGAGCAGAACTCCGCTTAGAGACGCCCTTTTCCAGCTGGAAACAGAAGGGTTTGTGACAATTTATCCAAGACGGGGAGTCATCGTAAATACGCTGACCCTTGAGAAGATAAGAAACATTTATGAGATCCTTGGAGGCCTTGAGTCCTCTGTAATCGTTCACATAGCGCTCCGTTTTCGTGAAAGCGATGCTGACAACATGGAAAAATGCAACTCACAGATGCGAAAAGCTCTGGATCAGAACAACTACTCCATGTTCTACGAAGAAAACCTGAAGTTTCATAATATATATCTGAATATGTCTGATAATTTAGAGATACTGCAGTACATAAAGATACACAAGGAAAGGCTATATGACTTCCCGAGAAACAAGACCTTCGTTAAGGAGTGGGAACTGCACTCTCTGGAAGAACACAAAACACTCATAGGACTGCTTCGCAATGGCGATTTCAATGGAGCAGCCGAATATATAAGGGACGTGCACTGGTCGTTCCAGGTCCAGGAAAGATTTATCAGGAAATATTATTTTGCCAAGCATTCCGAACTGGACGTATCTGAGGAGGCATAATCCGATTGAATGCAACAGGAATAGTTTTTGACATAAAAAAATACTCCATACATGACGGTCCAGGAACACGCACTACCATACATATGAAAGGATGCCCTCTGAATTGCTGGTGGTGTCACAATCCTGAAAGCCAGTCAATGCGCCCGATGGTACTTTTCAGAAGCGAGAGGTGCATAGGGTGCGGAGCATGTGTAAGGGCATGTCCCAATCAGGCAATATCCGTAAAAGAAGGTTCTTTGGCAACTGATGCCGGACTCTGTGACGGATGCGGGACATGCGAGGATATCTGTCCTTCCTCGGCACGGGAGCTCTGCGGCAGAAAATACACAGTGCCCCTGCTTATGGAAGAGATCAGAAAAGATGAGATTTTTTTCAGAGACGGCGGCGGGGTAACATTTTCAGGCGGAGAACCTCTCATGCAGCCCGATTTCGTTATTGAAGCCCTCAAAGCATGCGGCCACGAAGGGTTTCACAGAGCTATAGATACCTGCGGATTTGCAGACAAAAGAGTTATCGTTGAAGCCGCAAAAGAGACAGATCTTTTTCTATATGACCTGAAACATATGGACCCTGAAAAACACAGGGAATTTACAGGGGTGGACAATGCAATAATTCTTGAAAACCTCGTTGCTCTCTCAGAGTTCGGATCGAATATCAACATCAGATTTCCTTTTATGCCCGGCCTCAATTCAGATGATGAAAATGTAACGGCAACAGCTGAATTCGTGTCTAAGCTCAAAGGGATCACGGGAGTCAATATCCTTCCGTATCACACTGCGGCCAAAGGGAAACATAGCAGATGGAATATGGAGTACAAGCTTCCCGATCTTCTGCCTCCCACTGAAAATCAAACTCGCAGGGCTGCCAGGATACTGGAAAGTTTTGGACTTAACACTCATATTGGAGGATAACTCAGAATCACTTTTGAAGATAATAGCGCTTCTAGCGCATTAGTATATAAGCAGCAGACCTGAGCATATCACAGCAAAGGCCGGAGAAAAATTAAAAAACTTAAACGCACCATTATAATTTGACAATACCTAGGGAGGTAAGAAACATGAACGAACGCATCAAACGTCTTCGCGATGAAAGCTTTGAAGCACACCCATCCATCTGCATAGAGAGAGCTGTTCTGGAAACAGAGTTCTATAAAGAGAACGACAACAAGTATCCTATGCCAGTTATGCGCGCTTTGAATTTCAGAAATATATGCCAGAATAAAAAAATCTATATTGGAACAGATGAACTGATCGTAGGAGAAAGGGGTTCGAAACCCAAAGCGGTATCAACATTCCCTGAACTGAC
>JAQVPO010000202.1 GCA_028702015.1 Synergistaceae bacterium
GATGAAAAAATACTGGAGATACTTGGGAAAGGCTTCGAGAAGCACTTTGTTTTTAGAACTGATGAGCAGAAAGAAGCTGCTGAAGATAAAACTGCGCCCAAGCCTGCCAGCAAAAAAGATAATCAGCCATCTTCTAAAAAAGGATCAAAAAAGGCTAAGGAATCTGCGGTCAAGGATCCATCCGATCTGCCCTTCAGACCGCCCATAATCACTGTTATGGGGCATGTCGACCATGGCAAGACAACACTTCTCGACTACATAAGGAAGACAAGGGTCACGGAAAAGGAAGCAGGCGGGATAACCCAGCACATAGGTGCGTCAAGGGTCAACTATGATGGGAATACACTGGTATTTCTGGATACTCCGGGACATGAGGCTTTTACATCGATGCGCGCCAGGGGGGCTCAGGTCACCGATATAGCGATTCTGGTCGTGGCAGCTGACGACGGTATAATGCCCCAGACAATAGAGGCAATGAACCATGCCAAAGCTGCGGGAGTTCCCATAGTCGTGGCAGTGAACAAGATAGACAAACCTGCAGCCAAGCCAGAAAGGGTACGCCAGCAGCTTTCTGATTACGGTCTTGTCCCTGAAGAGTGGGGCGGAGACACGATAATGGTTGATGTCGGCGCTAAAACAGGTATAAATGTCGATCAGCTGCTGGAAATGGTGATCCTGGTTGCAGAGATGCAGGAACTTAAGGCTGACCCGAATGCGATGCCTGAAGGAACTGTCATAGAAGCTAACCTTGATAAGGGCAAGGGACCGGTAGCTACAGTTATAGTTCAGAACGGAACTCTTCACCGCGGAAATATCATCCATACAGATACTGCCTGGGGAAAGATCAGGGCCATGATAGATGATTCGGGACGCAACGTAGACAGCGCCGGACCAAGTACTCCTGTTGAGATACTCGGCCTTGAAAACGTACCCCAGCCGGGAGAAAAATTTTCAGTTATCGGCTCGGAACGGGAAGCTCGTGATATCATGTCACAATACGAGTTTGAGCGCAGGGAGATGGATCAGAATAAATCAAAGAGACTGACCCTTGAAGAGCTTTATGAGAAGATGCAGACGGAGGAAGTCCCGCAGCTTCGCATAGTTCTGAAAACTGATGTTCAGGGATCTCTTGAAGCTTTCCATTCTTCGCTTATGAAGATGAATACCGATGCTGTAACTGTAAACATCGTACACGAAGGAGTCGGCAGGATATCTGAATCCGATGTCATGCTTGCATCAGCTTCTAACGCTATTATAGTAGGTTTCAATGTCAGACCTGACAGCAACGCCAAGAAGATCTCCGAATCAGAAGGAGTCCAGATACGCCTTTACCAGGTAATTTACGACATGCTTGACGATGTTAAGGCTGCAATGGAAGGCATGCTTGCCCCAGAGCTTCGTGAAAACACACTTGGAACAGCTGAAATAAGGGAAATATTCAGAGTTCCCAAGGTGGGCAATATCGCAGGCTGCCGTGTAACGGAAGGTCTTATAAGAAGGAATGCAAAGGTGCGTCTCATCAGGGACGGGGTTGTTTTCTGGAACGGGGAGCTTTCAAGCCTCAAGCATTTCAAGGATGATGTAAGAGAGATCCGTTCCGGCAACGAGTGCGGTCTCAGCTTTGACAAGTTCCAGGATTTCCATGTCGGCGACGTGATCGAAGCATACGAAATAATCAAGGAAAAGAAGACTCTGGACTGAGGAGCCTGAAATGCCTTTCTGGATAGGAGTCGCCGAGTGTTCTTTGAGACTGCCTTACGCAGGAAGTCTTAAAGAACGCAGGCATGTAGTCCGATCAATACTGGACGGAGTGCGTACCCGCTTCAGCCTCTCTTCATCAGACCTGGGGCCTGCAGAAAAATGGAACGATGCAGACCTTGGTTTTGCGGCGGCGGGTTCTTCTCCTTCTGAACTGGAAGAAAGGCTGAAAAACCTCGAGAACTTTCTTGCAAGAAAAGAAGCAGAAGGTGAATTTGAGATAGTACGTTTCACATGGGAGGTTTTTGCCTATGGTGACCTATAGGATCGACCGGATAAACAAAGAGTTTTTAAGAGCTATTTCTGATATTCTTCAGGTGCGTATAAAAAAAGAGGGCGTAAAAGATGCTATCCTGACAAAGGTCACTGCATCCAAGGATCTCAGCTATGCGAAGGTGTTTTATACGCTTATAGATACTGGACGCAAAGAAGAGGTACAGAAGGCGCTTGACTCGGCAGCCGGACAGATAAGGTCTGTCCTGGGCAAGGAAATGCACCTGCGCACTATACCTGAACTCCATTTTGTATATGATGACTCTGAAATAAAGGCGAGGGCTATGGAGGAACTTCTTGACAAAGTGGCTGCTATGGATGCAGAAAAAAAGTCTTCGGAGGAAGGCGTTGAATGAATGTTCCGGTTATTAAAGAGATCATAGAGAAGCTTAATTCAAATGACAGATGGGTGATCCTATGTCATGAAAATCCTGACGGGGATACGATGGGATGCGGCCTGGCCCTCTACTCGCTCGGAAAGAGACTTGGAAAAAAAGTCAGAGTGATGGGAAGAGATCCTATTCCTGAACGATATTGGTTTCTTCCATATTATCATGATTTTGAATGCTGCAAAGAGATACAGGAAGAGGATATTAAGGATGCTCTTATGATTTGTGTCGACACGAGTACTGCCGCAAGGAGCATGCCAGGCCTGGAAATGCGGCTTCCGGCTGCTGCTGACAGCATAAATATCGACCATCACGGTGATAACCATCTCTACTGCAGACTGAATCTGGTGGATCCTGACGCATCTGCAACTGCAGAGCTGATAACCGAACTCCTGACAGAGGGCGGATGGGGTATAGATGAAGGGGAGGCTGTCGCTCTATACACGGGGCTTTCCACAGACAACGGTAATTTCAGGTTCGGTACTACTACCCCAAGGAGCCATCTCTGCGCTGCAAAGCTCCTTGAATCAGGTGTGAAGCCTGCTGTTATAGATGAATACGTGAATGAAAATATGACTCCTTCGATACTTAAACTATGGGGTCTGGCCTATTTGAGAACAGAAATTTTCTCTGACGGCAGAGGAGCAATGTTCTGGCTTACGAAGAAAGATTTTGAGGATGCAGGAGCCGACTCGAGTGCTGTTGATGGTCTTGTAAATATGCTTCTTCGGATAACAGGTGTTAAAGTTGCATTGTTCCTGACGGAACTAGATCATGAAAATAAGTTGAGCATAAGGACAAAAACTCCTTATGTCGCAAGGGAGATAGCTTCTGTCTTTGCTGGCGGGGGCCATCTGCAGGCTGCCGGCGCGAAGATAGACGGCAGATTTGAGGATGCTATCAATTCTGTTAAAGCTGAGGCTGAGAAATATATCAATGACAGGACTGCTGCTCTTAAATAAGCCTGTAGGTATGCGCAGCACAAAATGCGTTGAGCTGGTGCGCAATATATTTGGCAGGAAAACTAAAGTCGGAC
>JAQVPO010000203.1 GCA_028702015.1 Synergistaceae bacterium
AATGATCATTCCTACTTTGTCTGCCGTCTTAGCATTGAATGCCTTGACGAATTCCATTATGTTGATCCCGCGCTGTCCCAGCGACGGTCCTACTGGCGGTGCTGGTGTCGCCTTCCCTGCAGGAAGCTGCAGTTTAAGCTCCCCTATAACTTTTTTTGCCATAGTACATGTTACCTCCTTGGTTTTGCTGCTTATGTAAAAGCCCTTTTCGGGCGATTATTCTTTTGTCAATGTACGAGATACGAAATTAAAGCAAAAATTATCTATAAAAAATCAGATCTTTTCCAGTTCAGTATAATCAGCTTCAACAGTAGTTTCTCGTCCGAAGACAGATACAGTGAATTTTATCTTGCCCTTATCCGCATCAATTGCAGCGACAGGACCTGCCTGCCCCGCAAAGGGTCCGCTCTTGACCTGGATCATATCTCCGATATGGAAATCAACTTCGATCTTCGGCTTTGCATCTTTCCCAAGCTTGTTCATTATCTCTTCTACCTCTTTGGGAGTAAGAGGTATCGGATGGTTTCCTGATCCGACAAATCCTGTCACCCCAGGGGTATGGCGAACAACATACCAGGACTGATCCTCAAGAATCATTTCTACGAGCACATAACTAGGAAATATCTTCCTGCGGATCCGCTTAGTTTTGCCCTCTTTTACATAGACTTTTTCTTCAACAGGGACAAGGACACGGAAGATCCTATCTTCCATACCCATAGTTGCGATCCTCTGCTCAAGGTTCGCCTTGACCTTATTCTCATAACCTGAATAGGTCTGGACTATATACCAGCTACGTTCCTGTGTATTACCAAATATTTCGCTCATGCCTAAAAGAGGGCCGTGGCCCCCTCCACCTCCAGGTTACTGTAGAGACTCGAAAGCCGTTTCTGATTAAGGCTATCGGACAATTTTGGAGAAAACTCCGGTGAGAAGCAAATCTACCAGCCCGAGATAGGCTGAAACCATAAAAGTCACTACAATGACTACAAGCGTAGAGTACCACATCTGCTGTTTAGTCGGCCATGTAACTTTTTTTAGTTCAGCTTTTGATTCCCGGATATAGTCGAGGACTTTTTCCATCACCCCGACCTCCTCATTCTTCAACTTTTATATTCCTAAATCTTGCAGACAAAAACTTAAAAAAACAAAAATGGCAGGCCTGGAAGGATTCGAACCCTCAACCCCCGCATTTGGAGTGCGGTGCTCTAACCAGTTCGAGCTACAGACCTGCGTGCGGAGGTTATTTTACCTTACTTGCACTCCTTATGCAAGGTATGTTTATCACAGAACTTGCAATATTTCTTTTTTTCAAGCTTTTTTGTAGCCTTTTTCTTGTTCACAAGCGTCACGTAATTACGACGCTTGCAGGTTGTGCACTGAAGACCGACGATATCCGCCATTATTCTTTCACTCCATACTAAAAAGTTTTTTACGGGCAGCTGATTTACAGCCGCCCGTGTCTAAGACTGCTAGTCTATTATTTCAGTAACGACGCCTGCGCCTACTGTGCGGCCGCCTTCGCGTACTGCAAAGCGCAGTCCGGGCTGCATTGCGATCGGTACGATGAGGTTTACTTCAAACGTGCTGTTGTCTCCAGGCATTACCATCTCTACACCTTCTGCAAGCTTGATGTCTCCGGTAACGTCTGTCGTACGGAAGTAGAACTGGGGCTTGTAGCCTGAGAAGAACGGCGTATGACGGCCTCCCTCTTCCTTCTTAAGAACGTAAACTTCTCCCTTGAAATGCTTGTGCGGCTTGATGCTGCCCGGCTTCGCCAGTACCTGGCCGCGCTCAACGTCATCCTTGCCTGTCCCGCGAAGGAGGACTCCAACGTTATCTCCAGCTTCCGCATCGTCAAGGATCTTACGGAACATCTCAAGGCTTGTCGCTACTGTCTTCTGCGTATCCTTGATACCTACGATCTCAACTTCGTCTCCTGGCTTGATTATTCCCTTTTCCACCCTGCCCGTTACAACTGTTCCGCGGCCAGTGATCGTGAATACGTCTTCGATCGGCATAAGGAACGGGAATTCAACTTCGCGGACCGGTGTCGGAATGTAGTCATCACATGCCTGCATAAGTTCGGAAATCTTTGCTGTCCATTCGTTGTCTTCGTCGCTCTCAAGTGCCTTGAGTGCGCTGCCGCGGATGATAGGAATGTCATCTCCGGGGAACTCATATTTGCTCAGAAGGTCCCTGATCTCCATCTCAACAAGGTCGAGAAGTTCAGGATCGTCCACCATGTCGCACTTGTTCATGAATACAACGAGTGCCGGAACGTTGACCTGACGCGCAAGAAGAACGTGCTCACGGGTCTGGGGCATCGGACCGTCCGCTGCTGATACGACAAGGATCGCTCCGTCCATCTGCGCTGCTCCGGTGATCATGTTCTTGATGTAGTCTGCGTGTCCCGGGCAGTCGATATGGGCATAGTGACGGCTCTCTGTCTGATATTCAACGTGCGCGATGTTGATCGTGATACCGCGCTCTCTCTCTTCAGGCGCCTTGTCGATCATGTCGAACGGTGTAAAGTCTGCTCCGCCGTGTCTTGCAAGAGTCTTCGTGATCGCTGCCGTAAGCGTTGTCTTACCGTGGTCGATATGGCCTATTGTTCCTATGTTTAGATGCGGCTTGTTTCTTACAAATTTCTCCTTTGCCATTTCTGTCTTGCCTCCCTGTATTTGTTTCAATGATAACGCCCTTAGGGGCCAGTATTCCCGTCTACACACCAGCAACATCAAAAGAGATCCGGAATCAGAGCCGGATCTCCAAAGATAAGTAAGGCGCATTATACATTAAGGATCCGGCTTATGCAAGAGTTCCGCAGATTATTGTCTATTATAGGCTAAATGATAGCATAAGGAACATGTTTGTGCTTGTCTTGAAATATAAATCAGTATTTTCTTTATGTTAAAAATATTTAAAAAATAGTTTGATAATTCTAAAATTTTGGTGTATTGTAATCCAAAGACTTAAACATATTAGTATAATGTTACGTTAATGCTATAGGAGGTGAGCACTCTGAAAGATCTCTCTTATCTGGCTGAAGCAAAAGACATATGGAATGAATGGCGTTTCGAGCCTTGGAAGAATGGCTCAGCAGAGGGGCTTAAGAGGCGGGTAAGCCTAATAAAATCAGGACTGATCGGAGAGATAGCAAGGTATTATGTTGACGACTATATAATATGGAAATATAACCTAGAGGATCCTAAAAGAATATTTTCAACGGCAGAATCAGAAACTGATCTTATGTCACAGCGCTTTCTTTTTGTTAAAATAGATGGTAAATACTATATGAGAAAAAAATCTTTTTTGATGGGACTCAGAGGTTTTATTGAGATCCATATGTACAGACTCGGAATTGATCCTCCAAAAGCTATTGAGGATCTTGCGTTCCTTGTTAATAAGGCGGAGGAGGTGGTCAATCCGAAACGTCCCTGAAAGTTATT
>JAQVPO010000204.1 GCA_028702015.1 Synergistaceae bacterium
AACGCGGTCGTTAGTATACTCTGCAATTAACCGGGCTACATACAAGGAATTTCCCGTACCTGAAAAACAGAAGATCACAGCGATCCCTCCTTTGAAACGAGATAGTAAAGTGCCCTGCAAGCTAATACTAACATATCCTGGGGTAATATTTGGCTAAAATCTGATATTAATATTGCCGGATATTTCAGTTAAGCGTATTATTTGCGCATGGTTCTTCATAAAGTCATAGTAGCCAAATAATAATAGGGAGACTAGCTATGAAAAATATATGCGCTTCAGTTATTAAAATACTGATTCATACGATAATACTTGGAATGATAGCAACCTTTTCGCATTTTGCATACGACCTTAGTGGGGAGAACTTAATTGTAGGTCTTTTTAATCCTGTAAACGAAAGTGTATGGGAACATCTAAAATTCATGTTTTTCCCGTTTCTTCTATGGTGGATAGTCATATATGTAATAAAAAACGAAAAATATCAAATAACATTGAATACGTGGATTGTATCCGCTGCAGTTTCTTTAATCGTAGCGCCTTTCTCTGTTGTTTTGCTGTTTTACAGCTATACAGGCGCTTTAGGAATTGAATCTGTAATTATTGACATTTCTTTGGTATTTGTATGTTACTTTATTGCACTGTGTGTTGCTTCACATTTCCTTAAATATTCTGATCCTAGTACATGGGTAGCAATTATAGCTGTTATTGTAATTGCGGTTGAATTTACTGCATTCATTGTATTTACATTTAACCCACCACAATTGCCAATCTTCTATGATACATTAACAAAGACGTATGGAATTGGTGTGTAAATTCAAAATAAGTAAAGTGTATTCTGCAAAAATATGTTATATTACTGTGAGGAAATGAGCTTTCAGTTTAACGAGCAGACGCGAGAAGTGGATCAATTTACAGGCGAATTGGCAGCATTCCTGGGCAGTATCAACCCCTATTGGGATGAAGCAACGTGGAGGCTATGAAAAACTTTGAGAGATTCCTCTACTCATCCTTAGCCATCGATGATTATTTTGCTTTGGGATTATACCAATATACGCAGGATCCCTGAATCTTCTCCTGTATTAATTCTATTTTAGAGTTTTATACTTTATTGCCTCTTGTTTGCATTTTCTTGAGCACTCCATGCATACCAGACAATCGTTTTTATGTATTTCATGATTGTTATCTAGTTTTTCAACAGCTTTTGCAGGACATACGCGCAGACATACACCGCAGTTATTGCATTTGTCAGGGTCTATAGACATTTGAAATCTTGAGGCTTTTGCCGGGATATGTAAGATGGTTCCATATGGACATAGGTACCGGTGCCACAATTCCTCGGGGAATAGGAAGGTTAATAACATTCCCACTACAAAGAAGATTGGTAGTACGGGTAGTCTCTTGCCGGTTACCATTGTAATAACAAAAAATATAACAAATAGGCTTAGCATAGCATATCGCACCCATGGTCTCGTTAAAATAGATGGGATTTTCATGCTTTTAATGTGAAGCTTCTTCTTTATCCATGTTACGTAAATCATGGCAGTATTGATTGAACACAGCCATCCACAATAGACACGGCCGAGGACAAATGAGGCGATGATGCCGGCAAGAAAGAGGCCCATCCATAGCTGAACTTTACCCTGGACAATCAGGAAGATGAAGAAAGCTAAAAAGAGGAACTGAATGGTGCGTTGCAATGATTTTTTCATTTTGTTATCCTTTCACTTTGTGCTTTGTTTCATTTTACTTCAGGTTAGGTTATAATAAAGTTACCAAGGAAACTTTTTGCGAGGGAAAAATGATGATTGATGACTATATTGACGCTATTTTAAGGATTGGACTTTTCAGAGGTTTTACAAAAGAGGAGTTGTGCCGGGTGTTTTCTTCCAACCAATACCGGATAAGCCGGTATGAAAAAGGACAGATCATACATCTTCAGAATGAGCACTGCAATACGATGGGTATCATTTTAGATGGAAGCGTGTCTGTCCAGAAGATAGACGAAAACGGCAATGTACTTAAAATATCTGTCTTTGTAAGCGGCGACATGCTGGGGGCAAATTTAATATTTTCACATAGAAATTCTTATCCCATGACAGTGGTGGCTGAGACCGAAGCAGTTGTACTTCATATGTATAAAGAGCTTATACTGGAACTTTGTCAGAAGAATGCCGGTTTCATGACCGGTTTAATGACAGCCATATCCGATAGAACTTTGATTTTAACGGATAAGATAGATGCGATTTCCCTAAAGACTATAAGGCAGAGCGTTCTTGACTATTTAGGGTACGAGTGTTATCTAAAAAAAAGCAATACAATCGAACTGAGTATTTCTAAAAAAGACTTTGCTGATCGGTTGGGGGTTCAGAGAACTTCACTAAGCAGGGAACTGAATAAAATGAGAAAAGACGGTCTGATCGAGTACGATGCCCGAACCATTACGCTAAAACAGGGATGATATTTCTCCTTACTGTTATTACTTATTTTGAGTTGATTTTAGGTTGATTAGCGGCTCTCAAATCAGGTTCGTAGGCTGAATGTCAGTAAAGGAGATGGGAAGATTACTGCTTTATAGCAAAGGTCATAACGGATCTAAAAGAATACTAAGTAGGTGATCCGATTACAGATCATGGCATGAAACCTGCCCGATGGTTATGTGACCGATCGGTGGAAAGGGTACGCGTTAATATGGATACAAAATATGGTGGCTACATGGGCAAAGTGCTGAAAATTGATCTTACGACAAGGGAAATCAGCCATTATCCCTTCTCTGACAAAGAGAGAGAGTTGTTTATCGGTGGCAAAATTATGGCTGCCAAAATACTGGGCGACAACCTTACCGGGAAGGAAACGCCATTTTCTCACGAGAATATGCTGGTCATAACCACAGGCCCGCTTACCGGAACAGGAGCGCCAAGTAGCAGCAGATTCAATATATCGGGACTATCACCTCTTACAGGTTTGTTGGCTTCATCGAACTGCGGCGGCAGCTTCGGTTATTTTTTGAAGAAGGCCGGCTACGACGGACTTATCCTTCAAGGAAGATCGGAGGAGCACATCCGGATTGAAATAAAAAACGACCGGGTATCGATTCTTAATGCTGACGATTTATGGGGACTGCGAACCTCTGAAGCACAGAGCCGGCTGCCGGAACGGACAGGTAACATTGTCATCGGACCTGCAGGCGAAAATCTGGTCAAATATGCATGCATCTGCAGCCAGGAGAGAGTGGCCGGAAGAGCGGGCCTCGGTGCACTCATGGGGTGGATGAATCTGAAGGCAGTAACGGTATCCGGAAACAAAACGGTATCGGTTCATCACGAAGTAAAAAACAAAGAACTCAACAAGAAATGGTTCAGCCGGTTGCGAAAACATCCGCTGACGGGCCATGTGCTGCCCCGCATGGGAACTGCCAACCTTGTCAGCCTCATGCAGATGAGAGGACTCCTC
>JAQVPO010000008.1 GCA_028702015.1 Synergistaceae bacterium
TATCATGGCTATTTTCTGTCATTAAAGCGGTCACACCCCACAATGGGATGTCTCCTATTGTATAAATCATACCCCAGAGAATATACATTATAGATGCCCATGCAACGATCAAAATGTTCATCCCTATTAAGACACCCGCTCTCTAAAAACAAAACAATACTTGGAGGCCTGGCCCTAGAAAGAAAGCTTCTCGGTCCCATACGTAAGTATGCAGATATAGTCATAGACACATCAGGAATGAAATCGAACGAGTTCCGGACAAAACTGCTTGAAGTCATGGGTATGTCGTCAGACAAAACTTCAGTGATATTAAGCTCTTTTGGATTTAAATACGGCATCCCTCAGGATTCAGATTATGTTCTTGACGTGCGTTTTCTGCCAAATCCAAATTATATTGAAGACCTTCATGCACTTTCAGGGAAAGACTATGAAGTACAAAAATATCTTTCAGGTTTTGAAAACCTCGACACCTTTATTGAAAAGGCCGAACATCTGCTTGATTTTGTTTCCTCGGTTTACAGCAGTACGGGAAAGAAGCAGCTCCACATTGCTGTCGGCTGTACTGGTGGCAGGCATCGATCTGTCGCAGTTTCTGAAATGCTTGCGGTACATCTGAAAAAGAGAGGAAACAACGTTGTCCTTGACCACAGAGATATAGACAAGGGGAATTTACTGTGAGTTTTTTTTCTGCTCTGCTTATAATAATAGCAATAAGTGTGTTAGCAGTCTCCTTTTATGTGTTTTCAAGAAGACGCAGACGAAATAGTAAAACACCTTCAGGCCGGCATGTGGTAATGACTAATGCCCTTGAGCACAGGCTTTCCACCGGACCAAGAATAGTTGCGATCGGAGGAGGTACCGGTCTTTCAACTCTGCTCTCCGGCCTCAAAGGATTTACAAGGAATATAACTGCGGTGGTTGCCGTAACAGACGAGGGAGGCAGCTCAGGCCGACTGAGGCAGGAATGGGGGATGCTTCCGCCAGGAGATATAAGAAACTGCATAGTGGCGCTTGCAGAAAATGACAGCTCTCTGAACAGGCTGCTCAATTTCAGGTTTGACAGAGGAGAACTGAAAGGTCATAACCTTGGAAACCTGATCCTTCTTGCTACAACAGAGATGATGGGCGACTTTCAGCGAGCTGTCGAAGAACTTAATAAAATGCTTGCTATAAGGGGGCAGGTTCTCCCTGTTACGACAGAAAACGTTGTTCTGAAGGGTGAGACGAAGGACGGACTGGTCGTAAAGGGTGAGCTTGAAGTATCTGACAATGGCAGCAATCTTGCAAAGTTATGGATAGAACCCTGTAACGCGCCTCCTCTGGAAGGAGTCAAAAAAGCTTTGAATTCAGCAGATCTTATAGTTCTCGGACCAGGAAGCCTCTTCACAAGCGTGCTTCCGAATATACTTCTGAAAGAGGTATCAGATATTCTGAAAGAGTCGGCTGTGCCGATTGTCTATGTTGCCAACCTTGTAACACAGCCCAAAGAGACAGAAGGCATGAATATCCTTGCACATGTGGACTGGGTGGCAGGAGTGCTTGGTACTGTGCCTGACTACCTGCTGGCTAACCAGGCTCCCATTCCTGAAGAGTTCCTGGGCAGGTACAGTAAAATAGGAGCAGAACCTCTGTACCTATCAGACGAAGAGGAAAAATATCTCCAGTCACTTGGTACAACTGTTATTTACGGAGATTTTATAACCATAAAAAACGGGGCTTACCTCAGGCATAATGCGCAGAGTCTCTCTGAAGCAATAATAAGGCTGGCGAGAGAGAACAGAGAGATCAAGGATTTATAGGATGGAACATTTAAGTCATAAGATCTGGGATGAATGGGCCATGTTCCCCTCCATCCCGCCTGTTGAAGATGAAATTGCCGGTATCCTTGACGGGGCGAACTGCAGGAAGAGAGGAAACGAGTATGAGTTTACCTCAGGAAGGCTTTTTGCTGTAAGGAGGCTTTTAAAATTATGGTCTGATTCAGAATACCAGGATATTGAGACTATAAAGATAATATACGGTGAACAGCAAAAAAATAAGCTTAGCTTTTCACTGGACGCAGAGCTTACAGAAAAGATATTTGACAGGATCTCTCGATCATCACGAAAAAAAAGAAACTGGAATTGGGTAAGGGGTATCTGGGGCAGCTGCGGTGCTCTTTATGTGCCAAAGGCAGGTTACCACCTTGTTCTAAGACCTCCGGCACCTAACGGCAGCGCCGAGAGGCTGCAGAGCATACTGAAATCATCCGGTTTCAGCGTCGGCATCAGGAAAAAGAATCATATGCGCGAACTCATGCTGAGAGATCAGCAGCAGATAGTGACGTTCCTTTCAAGGCTGGGTTTTGTAAAAACTGTCCTTGCTCTTGAAGAGACGGCAATATACAGGTCCATGAGAAGCAGAGCCAACAAGCTTGTAAACTGTGATTCAGCAAATATAAACAAAACTCTTGAAGCTGCGGAAAGACAGATGAAATTAATTAATGAAATGGAAGAGGCTGGTATTTTAGAAAATCTTTCTGATGAACTCAGAGAGCTTGTATATGCAAGGAAAAAAAATCCAAGCATTTCTTTGAAAGAACTTGGGCAAAATCTACCGAGACCGATTAGCAAAAGTACGGTAGAATATAGATGGAGGAAATGTGAAAATATACTTCATAAGCTGTTGAAGGGGGATGGTGCCCATGTATTTGGGAAAGGCAGACGTTAACACCTATGACAAAGGGGCGGGCAGGGAGTATCTTGTTTCAAACGGACGCGGAGGATATGGATTCTCAACTGTCATCGGAGCAAACACGCGAAGAGAACACGGACTCCTTGTGGTCCGCCCCGAAGGAGAAACACAGCACTCTGTGCTGGTAAGCAAGATCGAAGAGACGATTTTCCACGACAAGAAAAAGTACCAGCTTTCCACAAACCGATACAAAGATCTGGTGTATCCCGATGGATACAGATACCTTCAGGAATATCAAGGCAACCCATTTCCAAGCATGTTGTTCGTAATACACAGCATCCTCCTAAAAAAATCAATTTTTATGCCACAGGGAAAATCCTGTACGATAATCAAGTATGAACTTCTGGCTGCGCCTGATAAAGTTCGCATAGATCTTCGTCCTCTGTTCGCGCATAGGATCAATTCTGAAGTTTGTCCTGAACCGCGCAAGGGAGAATTTGAGCTTTTCTGCAGCGAAAATGCCCTTATAGGAGTTGAGGGCAAGGGACTAAAAAGTTATTTCAAAGCAACAGCAGGCACATGGTCTGTAAAGCCGCTGTGGTATGAAAACCTGATATACGAACAGGATGATATACCGGAAACGCCGTCAGTTGACCACCTGTGGTCGCCTGGCTATGTAAGCAATGACATGTCTGAAGGGGATGTGCTCTATGTTGTCCTCTCTGACGAGCCGATAACGATCTCTATGGAAGATATACTGGCAATTGAAAAAGAATCTTCCGATAGATTCGAAAACATACTTGAACAGGCTAATCTGCCTGCACTCAGCAGTGCTGAACAGGATATGATAGCCGCTTCATATCATCTTATAGATGACAGGGACGACCCGATTTCCCCTGTCTACACGGGTTATCCCTCCGTTGAATTTAAAGCCAGGGATACCTTTGTATCACTTCCGGGACTTACTCTTGCCACAGGAAGAGAAAAAATTGCAGAGAGAGCGCTCCGCATATGGACAGATATATGCAAAGAGAATGACTGGGTAATGCCGGAACGCATCGCTCCCGACAAAAGCTGCATTTTTGAAGCTGCTGACAATGGGCTCTGGTTCGTATATGCCGCCGGAAAGTACACAAAACATGTAGGTATCAGGAAAGAAGACGCGGATATCAGAGATGCTGCAAGAAAGATCACAGACCGCTATATATCAGGCATCGATGTTCTTGAGCTTACCTGCGAAGAAAACATGCTGCTCAAAATAAATTCTGACGATCCAGTCAGACACTGGATGGATGCTGTTACTGCAGGTGAAGCTGTTGTGCACAGAAGGGGATACCTTTCAGAAGTCAACGCGCTTTGGTATAACGCTCTGAAAACCTCTGAAGATTTTGCTGAAGCTGACGGCGACGTTGCTGCCAAAGAAAAATATGCGGTAATGGCCAGCAAATGCGCGGGTTCTTTCCGTGATATTTTCTGGAATGATGATAAAAAATATGTCTACGACTGGATCGATCCTGCAGTTACTGCCAAGGATACCGCGATCCGCCCAAACCAGATCTTTGCAGTTTCTCTTCCTTACAGTCCTTTGACAGACGATATGGCCAAAGGTGTTATAAGAACCTGCTGGGACGAACTATACACGACATATGGACTGCGTACTCTAGACCCAAGGCAGGACAAGTTTAAGGGAAGATCAGAAGGCCGCCTTGATCAGAGAATGAAGGCACGCTTCCGCGGCATGGCTTGGCCATGGCTTCTGGGCGAGTTTATTTCAGCCTTCATGAAATACAATCCGTCAAGAACGGATCTGGGCTGGATATTCATGCGTCCGTTCAACTCACACCTCAGACACAGATGCCTTGGAGGGATAGCTGAGTGCTTTGACGGAATGATGCCCTATAAGCCGCATGGAGATGTTCTAAGCGCGATGGCTCTCGGAGAACTTTTGAGGGTCTTGCACGAAAATCTGCAATTTGATGAGTAAAATAGATTAAATCTGTTTGACTTTAAAGCCATATGGTAGCACAATCACTTAAGAGCAAAAAATAATCTATGCTCTAATATTCACAAAGTATTTGTGATAAAAATTAAGGAGGCAATACTTATGGCAAAGTACAAGGTTGCAATCAACGGTTTTGGACGAATTGGGCGTCTTTCGCTCCGTTCATTCTTTATGAATGGAAAGGACAATCTCTTTGAGATCGTCGCAGTTAACGATCTTACGCCGCCAGCATCCCTTGCATATCTCCTAAAATATGACTCAGTCTTCCGTCGCTTTCCCGGAGAAGTTTCTATTGATGGGGACTATCTTGTAGTCAACGGCCAGAAAATCAAGGCAGTTGCAGAGCCGGATCCTGCAAAGCTGCCATGGAAAGAGCTTGGTGTAGATCTTGTTATTGAAAGCACCGGCCGTTTCACCGATGCAAATGCCGCAAAGGCACACATAGCGGCAGGGGCTAAAAAAGTAATAATATCAGCACCTGCTAAAAATCAGGATGCCACGATAGTCATGGGAGTTAACGAAGGAATATATGACCCGGCAAAGCATAACATCGTCTCAAATGCCTCCTGCACTACTAACTGTCTTGCTCCGGTCTGCAAGGTACTTCAGGAAAAGTTCGGGATAGTAGAAGGCCTGATGAACACTATCCACTCCTATACTAACGATCAGGTGACCCTTGATTTCCCGCATAAATCGACACCTTCACGCGGAAGAGCTGCGGCACTGTCGATCATCCCCACAACAACAGGCGCTGCAAAGGCTATCTCAGAAGTCATGCCGGAGCTTAAGGGCAAGCTGAATGGATTTGCACTCCGTGTTCCTACTCCTGACGTCTCTGTGGTGGACCTTACGGTCACGCTTGAGAAGTCTGTGACAGCAGAAGACATCAACCAGGCAATGAAAGAATACGCAGAAGGCCCCCTTAAGGGCATTCTCGGATATGAAGCGGAAGACCTGGTCTCAATGGACTTCGTAGGCGATGCACGTTCATCGATATTTGCACCCAGACATACGCTGGTGATGGGCGACAAGATGGTCAAAGTCCTCTCATGGTATGACAATGAGTGGGCCTACAGCAACAGGGTAATAGACCTGGCAGACTATATTTTTTCAAAGGGACTTTAGTTCTATGAAGCTGAAAACTTTTTTGCCCGGGGACGTTACCGGAAAAAAGGTTTTAGTAAGGGTCGACTTCAATGTTCCGGTCTCTGAAGGCAAGGTCGCTGATTCCACCAGGATCTGCGCGCATCTTCCAACATTGAGGGCTCTTAAGGCAGCAGGAGCGAAAGTCGCGCTTGTTTCGCACCTTGGAAGACCGAAAGGCAAAAGAGATCTGAAATATTCTCTTGAGCCTGTCGGTGCTGAGCTGTCAAAGATCACCGGCTGGAATGTGCGTTTTGTTCCTGAATGTATCGGCACTGAAGTTGAAAGAGCCGTTTCAGAATGGGGCAACGAGGTCCTTCTTCTAGAAAACGTCAGATTCCATCCTGAAGAAGAGAAGAACGACCGGGAGTTTGCAGAAAAATTAGCAGAGAACTTTGACATATTTGTAATGGATGCATTCAGCGCTGCCCACAGGGCCCATTCTTCTACCAGGGCTGTTGCAGATGTTATTCCATCCTTCGCAGGTCTTCTGATCGCGAAGGAAACAGATATGCTTGGAGCAGTACGTGATGATCCAAAGAAACCATTTGTGCTCATACTGGGCGGCTCTAAGGTCTCCGATAAAATCGCTGTAATAGAAAATTTAATGAAAAAAGTTGATACCATCCTGATAGGCGGAGGCATGGCATTCACCTTTTTCAAAGCAATGGGTCTTGAAATAGGAACGTCACTCTGTGAGGCAGATAAGATAGATTTTGCACGTAAAATGCTTACAGAAGCCGAAAAAATAGGAGTTAAACTGCTTTTGCCATCGGATGTGCTGGCAGCGGACGAGTTTAAGGCAGATTCTCCCTGCTCCTTGGTGACTCCGGATGCAATACCGAACGGGAAGATGGGGCTGGATATCGGTCCTGAGACCATCAAAGCTTTTACTGATGTGATCCTTTCTTCCAGAACCATTCTCTGGAACGGACCTATGGGGGTTTTTGAAATGCCGGCGTTCTCAAAAGGTACGGAAGCCATAGCGCAGGCTATGTCAAAAGCAACTGAAATGGGCGCATTTACTGTAGTTGGGGGAGGGGACTCCGCAGCTGCAATAGCCCAGTTCGGTTATGAAGATCAGGTTTCCCATGTTTCAACAGGGGGAGGGGCAAGCCTGGAGTTCTTTGAAGGTAAAATACTGCCCGGAATAGAACCGTATATTATAAAAGAGCATTAATTATAAGAAGCGGCCCCGGGAATGAGAGTCTGCCGGGGCCGCTTCTTTATTTATTTAAGGAGGATCAGCAATCATGCGCAGGAGATTTATTGCAGGAAACTGGAAAATGTTCAACGGTCCGGCGGCGACTTCAGAGTTTATGTCATCATTTGTCTCCAAACTGACTGCGTCTGAAGATATAATCTCAAACATTGATGAAGGGAAAATGGAAGTAGCGGTATTTGCTCCATTTATATCCCTTGATACGGCAGTAAAATGTAAAAATGATTCACCTCTCATTATCGGTGCCCAAAATATGCATTGGGAAAAAAGCGGGGCGTTTACCGGCGAAGTCTCAGGAGAGATGCTGAAAGAGCTTGGCTGCACGCATGTTATTATTGGACACAGTGAACGCCGTCATATATTCCATGAGACAAGTGAAGATCTTCACAAAAAGCTGCAGTCAGCCATTCAGGAATCCTTAATATCCGTTTTCTGCGTCGGTGAACTCCTGCAGGATCGTGAATCAGGGAGTACCTTCGATGTCATAAGGGAGCAGCTTATGGCTGGTCTTAAAGCAATGGACGGCAAGGATGTCGCAGAAAAGATCATAGTTGCCTATGAGCCTGTATGGGCCATCGGTACGGGTAAAACCGCAAGCAGCGAAGATGCTCAGGAAGTATGCGCGTTTATCAGAAAACTGCTGGCTGATACCTTCGGTGAAGGAGTTTCAGAAAAGACGATTTTACTCTACGGCGGGAGTGTCAAACCCGAAAACACTGCATCAATACTTGCAATGAAGGATATTGACGGAGTCCTTGTCGGAGGTGCATCGCTGAAGCCCGATAGTTTTCTTGCGATAACAAAGGCGGCAGTCCGATAAAAAATCGTTTTGGTTCCTGTTCCTGAGATATAACAGCATAATATGCAAAGATTTTTATGTTGTACACCATGAAGTAAAACTTATTTTGATATTTGCAAAGTTTATTATAAGTCAAATTAAAAAGGCCTCTCCAGAATCGATGTGGAGGGGCCTAACTTATATAAAAGGTATGGGAACATACCTCCGTAAAAAGCAATAAATATAAGGAGTGGAGAAAGAATGGATATTGAACATTTTTAAGGGACGGATAAAAGATCCATAGTAAGGACTGATAAAAAAACAACGAGTTATAATGGAGTATTTAAACGTTATTATTTTATAAGACAATAAGAAAAAATTTAATATGTTATAGGGTCACATAAGATATATTATAGGACATTACAAAATTATATTATTTATACTTCATTTTTTCTGGGATAACGCCGCGGATGCCGCCGTCAGGTGATCTGGTGTCCCCCGCATATCTTGGTATAAGGTGAACGTGGACATGCATGACAGACTGTCCGGAGATTTTTCCGCAGTTCACGCCGATATTATATCCCTCGGGAGAATATATCTGGTCAAGCATAGGCTTGGCTTCGTCAATAAGGTCAAAGATAGCTTCGCGCTCTTCCTTTGTTATATCAAAAAAACTTTCAACATGTCTTTTAGTTATAAACAACATATGACCTTTATTGACCGGCATCTTGTCAAATATCGCATAAACCAGTTCGTTATCCAATATATAGTCGTCAATTTCACAGAATATACATCTCATCAGCTATTCGTCCTCATCCTGGAATTTTAGTGTGGGAGCGTCTCCCCAGAGTGAATCAAGCCTGTAATAGTCTCTGCCTTCTTTGCTGAGGATATTGACAACTAAATGTCCTGCATCCATAAGACACCAGCGGCTGCTTGCTTCTCCTTCCACTTTATGAGGCAGTTTCATTTCATCAAGCTTTTCACTTGCAGTATCAAGCAGTGTTTTTGCGTGAAGATCTGAACGGGCTATAGCGATTATGAATGCTTCTGTGAAGCCTGATACTTCGCTCAGATTATGTACCGTAACTTCAAGTGCGTGTTTTCCGATCAGTGCATCTACAATAGGTTTGTATGGCTCATAGAACTCTTCAATTGTTTTTGATGATGTCATCATAAAAATAATTCACCTCGCCTTCTTTTTATTATATCAAAAATATAACAGCTGAATTCATTAAAATGCTTACTGCAGGCTGATTTCAACTAGTCTGTTTATGCGGTCAATGAGGCTCTTGCTGTCATGTCCTATGATAATTGAAGGATAAAATGCCTGATTATTTGACCGCACCAGGCTTTTGGGTATGTCAAGTATCTCGCCAAGTGTCTGGGCAGTTTTTATTACTTTAGCATCAGCGTTTAATGGATATACAATATTACTGCTTCTATAATCGAAATGCTTTGCGTTTGCAGATAAAACAACATCGATACCCATTTTCTGAAGCTTGGTGGCGACTTCGGTACTTAACCCAGACTTCCCTGTTCCATTCAGCACAGCTATTGATTCAGACATGGATCTGATGAGTTTGAGCAGTTCGTCATGGGGCATCATCGATTTATTTTTATGCTCTTCTGTTTTTTGTGAGGAGAGGATCTGTCCGTTTACCTTAGTCTCTTCAGCTGCTGACGAGTATGACAGTGAGAGGCCTGCATAGTTATTTGTATTTTTATTCTCATTTATATCTCCTGAGATAATCATCTCAATAGGCGCGTTTAAAAAATTATTTGCCTCTTTGGTATCGCCGATCCAATAACTGAGATTATTGATCGTTGCTGCCTGCCCGTGAAGTGTAGAAAAGAAGATATGTTCTCTCCCAAGTTCATTTTGTGCAAATCCAGCGAGCTGTATCGAGAGTGCCGGAGACATATCAGTTTTGAAAAGCTTCATCATCTGTGCAGTCAGTTCTGGGATCTTTACCAGTATCCTCGGGTCATAGACTTTCTTTAGTACAGCTTTTATGAACTGCTGCTGCCTGTGTACTCTTCCGATGTCTCCAAGGGCGTCCATCCTGAAGCGTACAAAGTGCAGGGCTGTTTTCCCGTCCATTACCTGCGGCCCAGGCTGTATGTTTATATCAAGCTTCCCTGCTCTGTCTGTATAACGCATCCTTTTCTGAACATCGATCTCCACCCCGCCCAGTGTGTCTATTATTGCGGGGAAACTGACATAGTCGATGATCACATAATACAGGATAGGCTGTCCAAGATATTTTTCAACAGTGGCTTTGAGCAGGTCCGGCCCCCCGTAGGCAAATGCATGGTTGAGCTTCTGAACACCGTGTCCGGGTATCTGTACGCGTGTGTCCCTGGGCAGCGAGAGTATTCTTATGTTCTTGTCATCTATGTCTATCGTTGCAAATAATACGGTATCAGATCTTCTGGAACCCTCTACGTCATCTTCTCCCATTATAAGGATATTAAACCTTCCCTGTTCCTTCAGGGCAGCATATTGTGCACTGCCGCTGTCTATCGAACTTTCGATAGTGCCGAAGAGGTCTTGTGATTTTGTGTGAAGGATAGTGTAGACTTTCAGACCGGCGCCGGCAGCAATGCCAATTATTGCGAGCACTACGATCAGAATTATAGTTTTAGAACGCTTCAAATGCATTTACCTCCATGAAAATATCAAATATCTTTGTATAGAGAGTTCTTTCTGATAAAATGCTCTACTGAAGGAGGGACAAGAAACCGGATGCTTCTCTCTTTCCTGACTCTCTCTCTGAGTCCTGTGCTTGAGATCGCCAGAAGCGGTATCTCAAGCGGAATTATGGCTGACCTTAAATCTTCGGGCAGTTCGTCCATTTTACTGCGTGTATATCCATGTCTGCTGACAGCGACAAACTTGCAGAGGCTCATGATCTCCTCGGGATTTTTCCACGATACTATGTCTAATACAGCATCAAGTCCTGTTATGAAATAGAACTCGGTGTCAAAGTATTCAGGCATTGACTTGAGCTGTTTCAGTGTGTCGATGGTATAGCTTTTACCTGTTTTATCAATTTCCAGCCTTGAGACAGAAAAATACGGACAATCGACTGTAGCTAACACAGTCATCATATATCTGTCCTCTGCTGAAGATACCATCTCTCCAGCCTTGTGAGGAGGCTGTCCGGTTGGTACGAAAATGACCTCAGAGAGTCCAAAGGCAGCGTGAGCTTCGTCTGCAGCTCTAAGATGCCCGTAATGGACAGGATCAAAGGTCCCGCCCATAATGCCTATCCTTCTTTGATAGCTGTTTGTCATTTTTCTGCCTCTTTTGTTTTATTGGTCTTGTTCTGTCTCTGCAAAAAAGTCATCTTCGTCAGATCCTTCAGACTGATAGGTATCGGAAGGATAGTAATCAGGGTAGAAAATGAAATCTTTATAGCCTATCGTTACCTGATCTCCCTCTTTTGCTCCTGCAGCCTCAAGAAGATCTTCAACTTTATACTTTCGCATGAGGATCGTAAATCTTGCAACGTTTTCATCCTGGCTGAGGTCATAACGTTCTACAGCTTTTTCCAGACGATGATGAAGGATCCTGAACCCTCCGCCGTGAAGTGAAATGATCTGGATCCTATTTCTTATTTTAACGGGTGACTGAATATCTCCAGTCCCTGTACTGTCAAGAGCGTATAGTCTCACTTCGCTCCTTGGCCTTGGATGCTTCTCTGTGAAGTCTATTATATGCTTTACGAGTTCCGGTATCCCCTCTTCAGTAAGAGCGCTTACTGCACAAAAGCTGATCCCCATCGATTTAAAATGCATAAGGAGCTTTTCTATTAGTTTTTCCGGGTTTTCCAGCTCGTCCAGCTTATTTGCAACAACAATGTAAGGTCGCTTGTCCAGATCCGGGTCGTGCGATCTCATCTCATTCCGGACAGTTTCAAGTTCTTCTAAAAGTTTATCAAAATCCTGGCATTCCAGGCTTAATACATGAACGAGCAGCCTGCTCCGTGCAATATGCCTCAGAAACTGTATTCCAAGCCCTTTATTCATATGCGCACCCTCAATAAGTCCGGGGATGTCAGCTATGACTATTCTCTCATACCCTGTTGTAAGTACTCCCAGGTTTGGAGAAAGAGTGGTAAATGGATAATCTGCAATCTTTGGCTGCGCGTTGGATATAGCGGCCAGGATGCTTGATTTGCCGACGTTTGGAAGGCCTACCAGACCTACGTCAGCAATAAGCCTCAGTTCAAGCCTGATTTCAGCCTCTTCTCCAAGATCCCCGTTTTCGCAGAATCTGGGGGCCTTTCTGGCAGAACTGGAAAAATAGCGGTTGCCTCTTCCTCCCCTTCCTCCCTTTGCAGCAAGAAAGCGGTCTCCCGGTTCTACAAGATCAGCAAGCCCCTCGTTTGTTACGGCATCATATATGATCGTTCCGCAAGGGACAAGAACAACAGTGTCATCGCCTGTGGCCCCGTTTCTTGCGTTGCCCTTGCCATGAGATCCATTATTGCCCTTGATATTTCTCTGATATTCGAGATCAGCAAGCGTCTGAAGGTTGGTTGTAGCTTCAAAAATAATGCTGCCTCCCCTGCCTCCGTTGCCTCCGTCAGGCCCTCCGTTAGGTCTGAACCTCTCACGAAGGAAACTCATACAGCCGTTTCCTCCCCTTCCTGCCTTAACGGAAAGACGCATTGAATCAATAAATTTCATTTTGTTACCTCGCCCCTAAATACTATAAATGGGGGCCTGATATAGAGGCCCCCGTTATGCTACCCAAACTTATTAGTGTTTAAAGTGCTTCGGGTTCAACAATTACAAATTTACGGTCTGCTTTGGTCAGGAAACGGACCTTACCCGTTGCAAGAGCGAAAAGTGTATAATCGCGTCCGACGCCTACGTTCTGTCCCGCGTGGAATTTTGTTCCGCGCTGACGTACTATTATTGTCCCCGCATTGACAAACTGTCCGTCACTGCGCTTGATTCCCAGATATTTTGGCTGACTGTCCCGGCCGTTAGTACTGCTTCCTTGACCTTTTTTATGTGCCATAACTGATCGATTGCCTCCTTTTTAAGGTGATGCTCTAGCCTTTTATACCGTCAATTTCAACAAAAGTGTACTGCTGACGGTGTCCACGGAATTTGCGGTAGTTTTTCTTTCTGCGGTATTTGAAGACAATGATCTTGTCCTCTTTGCCGTGTTCAAGCACTTTAGCTGTTACGGCCGCACCGTCGACGTAGGGGGTGCCAATAACCGGTCCGTCATCCTTGCCAAGAAGGATCACCTTGTCAAAAGATACCTGTGTGCCCTCATCTGCATGGATTTTTTCAAGGCGCAGTTTGTCTCCGTTACTTACCCTGTACTGTTTCCCGCCTGTTTCGATAACTGCATACATACTAAATTTCCTCCCTCCGCTGCGTGTCAGGCAGCCTTTCGGCTTTTATAGCCTGCACCAAGCGCATTCTACAACCTGCGTATTATAGTGAAATTTTATAGCTTAGTCAATAAGCAGAGAAAGCCCTGATCAATCCGCCATTGTGCTTCCATGGTCTGAATTGAGCAGAGATCTTGCATGTTCCAGAGCTTCATAGGAACTTTCATCTCCTGCAAGCATGCTTGCTATTTCTTTTTCCCTTTCGTCATCTGAAATAATAAAGACTCTTGTATCCTCTCCGTCTCTTTTTACGAGAAAATGCTGGTCCGCCATGGCGGCTATAGCTGCCTCATGGGTTATAAGGATCGTCCTGCAGCGTTTGGAAAGCTCCTTTAGCTTCTCTCCTGCGAGCAATGCAGTCCGTCCGCCGAGTCCGGCCTCGACCTCATCAAATACAAGTGTCCCGGGAAGCTGTTCATCTCCAAGCGAGAGCTGAAGGGCAATCAATAATCTGCTTAGCTCTCCTCCTGAAGCAGTCCTTCCTACCGGCAAGGGAGGCTGGTCCGGCATGCTTAGTTTAAAAGATACCGTTTCTGCCCCGTTTGAACGCAGTTTGTCCTGTTCTTCCACCTCGATGGAAAAATGAGCATGCTCCATCGCGAGGTC
>JAQVPO010000205.1 GCA_028702015.1 Synergistaceae bacterium
ACACGGAAAATATCAAGGAAAATGTTCTGAACTTGCGGCATCCGAGAACAATAGTCGGCACCAATGGCAAACAGATAATGTGGGCTGTAATAGACGGAAGGGACAATATGCACAGTGTGGGCACCACAATAGATGAGACCAGAAAGGTATGCAAGTGGCTGGGCATGACTACCGCCCTGAACCTTGACGGGGGAGGGTCAAGTTCTCTCTGGTGGAGAGAAAACACCTTCACACTCCCCAGCAACAGCAACGATACAGAACGTCCCATACCTTACGGCGTCCTGATCTTTCGGCATGGCGAGGGCGTACGGCAATAACCAGACTTATCTAACTCAAGGATATTAAGAAGAGAGAGCCAGCGTATCGCTGCAGGCTCTCTCTTTCAGATTAGCGTCTGTACAGAAGATTATAAAAGTGAACTACTTAAGTTCTACCTTTGCTCCGGCTTCTTCGATCTTCTTCTTGATCTCTTCTGCTTCTTCCTTTGAAGCCTGTTCCTTCACTGTCTTGGGTGCGCCGTCAACAAGTTCCTTGGCTTCTTTGAGTCCAAGACCTGTGATCTCGCGAACAACCTTGATTACGCCGATTTTGTTTGCGCCGTGGTCAAGAAGAACTACATCAAACTCTGTCTTCTCCTCTTCGACTGCTGCTGCAGGAGCTGCTGCGCCCATCGGCATCATCATTGCGGGAGCTGCTGCTGATACGCCGAACTTGTCCTCAAGTTCCTTTACGAGCTCTGAGAGCTCAAGTACTGACATTTCTTCAATTGCCTTAATGATATCTTCACGTGTCATATTAATTCATCCTCCTAAGGATTTTTTTTATTTTTATGCTGCTAGGCGGCAAACATGCCGCTGATGTAGACTACGCTGCCTCTTTCTTGTCCTTGATCTGTGAAAGACAAGTAACAAGTCCCCTTGAAGGACCGGAAAGGACTGTGACCAGACCGCGAAGAGGGGCCGCGATCGTCTGAACGACCTGACCAAGGAGAACTTCTTTTGAAGGAAGATCTGCCAGGGCAAAGATCTGTTCTTTACTGAGGATCTTTCCGTCAAGTATGGCCGCTTTAACGATGAGAGCTTCATTTCCCTTCTCTTTTGAGAAGTCGCGTATGGCTTTGGCTACAGAAGCTACATCCCCATAGGAGAGCACATAGCCGTTAGGTCCTGAGTCAAACTCAGGGGCGCGGACTATTCCAGCTTCATCTAGAGCAATGCGCATCAGGGTATTTTTAGAAACCTTCATTTCTCCGCCGGCTTCACGGATGCGTTTGCGGCAGTCGCTGATCTTCTTGACAGTAAGACCGCGGTACTCTGTGATAAAGATTGCATTGCTCTTATTGAGCAGTTCGACCAGAGAATCGATCATTTCACGTTTTGCTTGTGTTGGCATTCAATTTCACCTCCTGTTGATTTTGTGATCGGATGCCAGCAATAAAAAAGGCCTCCGTCACCCAAGGGAGTCCGGAAGCCATAATACGTGCTATTGTGATGCTGCAGAAACACGGTTATTCTTCACAGACCTCGGCAGGAAATTAAGCACATATGCACCTGCTGTCTTGAGTCTAAGCTGTGAGATTATACAATAAGCACTAATTTTTGTACAGTACCTTATCAGAACTTGTTTTCTTATAAAATATTTTAACAAAGATTCTATCTTCACCGGCATGCCGGACACTTTTTCTTCTATTTAATTTTTTACATTTACGCCAATTCTAATGTACAATTATCAGCGGATTATAATGACAGCACAAATTATTACGGGGGCGTTCACAGATGAAAAGACAGCTTATCTTCATCCTCACATGTATACTTCTTTCGTTCGCTTCATCATCCATGGCAAAACCTGTTGCTGAGGAATTCAGAAATACGGAATATGACTATTCGTCTATAAAGACCGTTCTTATCATGCCAGTGATGTATGAAATTACCATACCTGACTCTGAGCCATTTTTTGATGATTCAGTCCAGCAAAAATGGAAAGAGCTAACTTCACAGGAAAAGAGCGGATTCAGCTTTCTTGTAAAAACACCTGAACAGATCATCGAGAGAGAGGCTTTTGTCAAAGGGACTGGAACAACCGAAAAAATGAGCAGGGACAAAGCTGCAGAGAAAGCTCTTTCCCTTTCTCCTGAATACGCTGATGCAATAATGACAGCGACTGTGACAAAATGCAAATATACCGCCGTACATCATCCTCAGGAGCTAATATGGGATACTCGCTATGAAAATAGATCTGTCTATGTAAACGGCAAGTGGGAAAACAGAAGCGTTCCGGTAAGCTACCAGAAAATAAAACCTGCATGGGACGAATCATTCGCAGTTGGTGCGGTAAAGCTTGAGCTCAGGAATTCAAAGGACAACACCCTTATATACGGAGTAAACGTAAATGCTACCACTGCTGAAGATCTTTTTGCACCTCTGCCTACGCTTACAAAACATATCAGCAACGTTCTGGAAAATGCAGTAAAGAGAGTCCCTAAAAAATAATCTTTCGTTTTTCATTTAATTAGCCCAGCACAAAAAGAGGGGGACGCATTTGCGTCCCCCTCTTTTTGTGCTGCTGTTTTTTAAATTTCAGATCTATTATTCTGCAGCTACGTCTTTCTGGGCCTGTACAGGGTCTATAGATATACCTACGCCCATAGTAGTTGCAAGCGATATGCTCTTTACATAGGTGCCTTTTACTGCAGAAGGACGCGCTTTGATGATAGCCCTGAACAAAGCCTTGACGTTGTTCTCAAGGTTCTCAACCGGGAAAGACGCTCTTCCGACTGCGTTGTGCGTAATAGCTGCCTTGTCAACACGGAACTCGATACGGCCAGCTTTGATCTCTTTTACAGCAGCGGCGACATCGAACGTAACGGTATTTGCCTTAGCGCTTGGCATAAGTCCGCGTGGACCGAGAACTTTACCCAGACGTCCGGCTGATTTCATTATGTCCGGTGTAGCGATTACTGCATCGAAATCCATTCTGCCGTCAGCGATCTCTTTTACAAGATCTTCGCCGCCAACGATGTCCGCGCCTGCATCCTGAGCTTCCTTCTGCTTGTCGCCGAGCGCAATGACACACACTTTCTTTGTGTGGCCGGTCCCGTGCGGAAGGACTATGGTGCTGCGCACCTGCTGGTCTGCATGGCGGGGATCTACGCCGAGACGAACATGGAGTTCGAGGCTCTCGTCGAATTTAGCTGTTGCACATTCCTTTGCTATTGCGACTGCCTCTGAAATTGAATACTGCTTTGAAAGATCGACTTTTTCGAGCAGTGCCTTGTAGCGCTTACCTTTTCTTGACATTTAAATTCCTCCTCGTGGTAATGTCGGAAGGACGTTAGCCTTCCTCCCACATCCCGGATATCACCGGGAAGTTCTTTCACAGATTTTTCTACCCGACGACCTCTATACCCATAGAGCGGGCAG
>JAQVPO010000206.1 GCA_028702015.1 Synergistaceae bacterium
AGATATTTTTTTTACTCTTTCCAAGTTATAACGCCTCCGCCTGTTATGATGCACTCTCCGCTTTTAGTATCGTAGCTTCCGCCTTTTCCCTTAACTGATATCCTTCTGTCACTCAGCATCACTGTGTCAAAGAAGCTCCACAGCTCTTTTGCCGCATCAAATTCAGCCTTGCCCGCTTTGAAGCTGTAAATATTATGCTTATCTTTAATTACAGCATCAGCGCTTGTCATTTTTATATCGTTGTTTGATCTGGCGAAGACACCTTTATCTGCTTTGATCCTTGTAAATTTCCCGTTACTTTCAGTAATCGTTATATCAAGAGACATCCCGTAAAAGAGACCATCTTTGTGCTCTACCCTCGGGGAGATCAATTTCCAGCGATTTCCCCTGATCTCTCTGTCTATTTCAATATTTTCAACAATAATATCCGGCAGCATAAGATCGCCGTCAAGGCTGGCAAGATTAAGATCTCTCCATAAAAAGACCACAATCACAGCGACAAAAAACAGCGCTGCGATCGTGTATGCTTTCTTGCGAGATATTTTTTTTACTGACAATTCAACGCTATCCCGGTCTGACTGGGTATTACTGACTGATCTGTGACCCGGCCCCCTGGGGAGTGGTCACATCACCGGATATTACTATCGATGATATCTGATTTGGAATTTTATAACCATGTACAGTCGAAGCAGCTGTAGTTTCAACATAGAAGAGTGTTCCCTCCTTCAGCTGATTATCTGAGCCTCTTACAAGGAAGCCGCTGGCAAGTCCAAGAGGGCCAAGAAGGATAGCTCCTGCAAAACTCGCACCTACCGCTCCGATAGTCGCAGCATCTGCTTCCATGGCTTTTTTAGCAGCTTCGCCCATTGCAACAGTGACTGCATTAGGACCTATTACCTCAAGAGCGTCAAAGGCCATTTCAATTTCTGACGGTCTCCCAAAGCTTCGCGGGGGCTTGACCTTAGTTATATGGGCAAAGACCCTGCTGCCTCTGGGGGCTACAAGGTTCTGGCTCACAACGATCTCTTCAAGCAGCTTCAGAACAACTTTATCATCAACCTTTACGTTTTTTACCGTCAGAGTCTGAGTAAGTGATGTTTTTACTACAGTCGCGGCCGGTATCTCTACTGGAGTGGCAAGAACTCCCTCTGGGAGAAGCTTGGTTATAAGCCTCTCAATTCTTGAGGCGAGAGCTCCGCCCTGAACTGTTCCTTCTACCACTGCTTCCAGGGTGTCGACCCTGCGTGCGAGGGACCATTCCGGGTGGATCTGCTGAGCTACAGCCCATTCTGCAACAGAGAGCTTGAAAAGGAGTGACGGCTGTGTCGTTGTCCCTTTCTCCATGAAGTCCAGCATTGCTGTCTGACGTTCCGTCAGGCTGCCTGGAAGTTCTCTGCCGAAGACATCCTTTTCAGCCGTGTTCAGCCTTGCAAGCAGTCCCCCTCCCTGAGGAGAGCCATAGACTATAGTCTCTATCCTATCGAGTGTTTGAAAGGCAGGACCTCCGTCAGCAGCTACATCTGAAGCAAACGAGACAGACACTGATGCTAAAAGTGCAATAACAACTGCTGCCAACATCGACAAACTTTTCAACTTCATAATTGCTTCCTCCCTTCAATTTTTCACTTTAGAATTTTTTACAGCTTCCGCTATAAAACTCATGAATAATGGATGCGGTTTTACAGGACGGGAGAGGAATTCCGGATGGAACTGAACGCCCAGCATCCACGGATGCCTTGTATTTTCCATTATTTCTACCTGTCCCCCTGTCGGACAGACTCCTGCTACTATCATCCCGGCTTTTGCAAACAATTCAATATATTGATTGTTGAATTCAAAGCGATGTCTGTGCCTTTCACTGATCATATCAGTGCCATATATCGAGTAGGCCATAGTCTCTTTTTTTAGTTCACACGGATACGCGCCCAGTCTTGAAGTCCCTCCTATGTCACCTATGTTTTTCTGCCCTTCCATATAGTGGATAACTGGGTGGGGTGTCATTTCATCCATTTCAAGGCTGTTAGCACGGGAAAGCCCAAGTACGTTTCTGGCAAATTCGATAACAGCTACCTGCATTCCAAGACAAAGGCCAAAGTATGGCACATTGTTTTCCCTGGCATACTTCGCAGCAGCGATCTTTCCTTCTACGCCCCTCTGTCCGAACCCTCCCGGAACAAGGATAGCGTCCGCCTTAGAAAGAATTTCTTCCGGGGAGCCTTCCTCAAGATCCTCCGCTTCTACAGGCATGACCTGCACTTTGACACCGTTAGCTATGCCGGCATGTGCAAGGGCTTCGTTAACGCTCAGGTAAGCATCCTTGATCTCTGTATATTTCCCTACAAGAGCCACTGTTACTTCACCTTTCATGTTGTCATACTTCTCCAGAAAGGAATTCCAGTCTTCCATATCAGGCTCAGCATCCGAATTCAGACCCAACTTCCTGAGGGCCATCGTATCGAAATTCTGTTTGTGCAGGATAACTGGTATGCGATATATTGAATCAGCATCTACAGCCTCAAATACACAATCAGGCATCACACTGCAGAAAAGCCCGATTTTTTCTCTAAGCTCTTTTCCAACAGGGTACTGTGAGCGGCAGACGATAAGGTCCGGCTGTATTCCTATGCGCCTTAGTTCATTGACGCTGTGCTGTGTAGGCTTTGTCTTTAATTCGCCCGATGCCGCTATGTAAGGAACAAGCGTTACATGACAGTAGAGTATATTTTCCCTTCCTATCCTTGCGGCAAGCTGTCTGATCGCTTCAAGAAAGGGAAGTCCTTCAATGTCTCCCACTGTTCCTCCTATCTCAGCTATGACGACATCTTTATCTTCACCTACTCTAAGTATCCTGTCCTGTATCTCATTTGTTATATGGGGTATGACCTGAACAGTAGCTCCGTTGTATCCTCCGCTTCTCTCCCTCTGTATTACTGCGGAATAGACCTTGCCTGTTGTGCAGCTGTTTTCTCCTGTAATTGCCTCATCTATAAAACGCTCATAATGTCCAAGATCAAGGTCGGTTTCGGCTCCATCCCATGTCACAAAAACTTCACCGTGCTGGAAAGGACTCATAGCACCGGCGTCTACGTTTATATAAGGATCCATCTTTATGATACTGACCCTGTAGCCTCTTCTTTTAAGCAAAACTCCGAGAGATGCGGCAGTTATTCCCTTGCCTAGAGAAGAAACAACACCGCCGGTAACAAAAACATACTTTGTCATTTAAAACGCCCCTTTAATTGTCGCAGATTAGCAATATACTCATCTTAAGTAGCCTAGAGGGTTCCTTGGGCTGCCGTTTATTCGCACTTCAAAATGCAGGTGATTCCCCGTAGACCTTCCTGTGCTTCCAACTCTAGCTATGAGCTGTCCTGATCTTACAATAGTGCCTTTCCTCACAAGAAGGCTGCTGCAGTG
>JAQVPO010000207.1 GCA_028702015.1 Synergistaceae bacterium
TCCGATAACAATAAAAGGAAAGTTCTGGGGATTCCTAGGTGTGGACACCCCTAGGAAATACAAAGGGGATATGTACGTGCTTGAATCCGTTGCGTACTTTGTGGCTGATGAGATAAGCAAGAGAAAAATAATTGAGACTGGATAGGGAAAAGTTTTAAAAGTGAAGAGGATTAAAATCTTGCATTCCTTGGTTTTTTGGGAAGTCTTTTCATTTACTATCGCATTTGCTGGAAGCATCGCGATCGATGAAAGCTCTTTGCTTTGGTACAGCAGTCTTGATCGCTCTGCATCAACGCCGTCCGATGCGTTTTTTTCGATAATATGGTTTTTTCTTTATGCTCTGATGGGTTATTCTGCTTTCAGTGTATCGGGGAAAGCCGGATTTAGAAATCTTATCCCGTTCTTAATTCAGGCCCTCTTCAACCTGGCTTGGTGCTGGGTATTTTTTTATTTCAGAAAGCCCTCCTGTGCCCTTATTGTCATTTTTCTCCTTTTATGTTCCCTTTTATGGACTGTTCTCGAATTCAGGAGATATGACCGCCTGGCCGCCGGACTTCTTATACCGTATGTTCTATGGGTCGGTTTTGCTTTTTGGCTGAATTTTTATATTGTAATCAACAACTAAAAAGTAAATATGACACTATAATATTTAAAAATTGTGAAGGAGAGATGTGTATGAAGGAAATTAAGATGTTTATGTTTGACGGATGTCCGCACTGCAGGAAAGCAAGGGAGATCATTGCATCGCTTCTTGAGTCCGAACCAGAGTACAAAAAGATAAATTTTGTGATGATAGATGAGAAAATTGAGTCTGAAGTTGCCGATAAATATGATTATTATTATGTCCCTGCCTTTTATGTCGGAGAAAAGAAGATGCATGAGGGAAAAGTCGATGCAGAGATAATCAAAAAGGTATTTAAAGCAGCTGCTGAATAAATAATAAATGATGGGAATGATGGATATGAGAGTTGACGATATTGAAATATTAAGCCTGATCGGCAATACCCCTCTATATAAACTCAAGAAAAATACAGGAGGAGCAGATGTCTGGATAAAACTGGAAGGCAACAATCCCGGCGGTTCTATAAAAGACAGAGCTGCCTGGGGTATGCTTAAACGGGCCGAGCTTAGAGGTGATCTGAAGAAAGATACTGTTTTAGTTGAGCCTACAAGCGGCAATACCGGCATTGGACTTGCACTTCTGGGCAGGGCGCTTGGACTCAGAGTGGTACTTGCCATGCCCGAGTCTATGTCTGTTGAGAGACGAACGATACTTTCTTCCTTCGGTGCGGAGCTTATCCTTACTCCCGCAAATGAAGGAATGCAGGGTTCTGTAAATGCAGCCTGCGAGTTTATTTCTAAAGAGAAGAATGCGCTTATGCTCGATCAGTTTTCTAACGAAGGCAATCCATGGGCGCACGAGATGACGACCGGACCGGAGATCCTGAAGCAAATGCCAAAAGACAAAAAACTTGCTGCTTTTGTCGCAGGATTCGGCACAGGCGGCACCGTATGCGGAATCAGCAGGGCGATTCGTAAAGCTGTCCCTGATGTGCAGATAATTGCTATAGAGCCGCTCTCAAGCCCGGTTGTTACCGAGGGGAGGTCAGGGCCTCATAAAATACAGGGAATCGGTGCGAACTTTGTACCCGGTAATCTTGATAAAAGCACAGTGACAAGATTTGAACGCGTAAGCGACGAAGATTCTCTTGCGACTGCCAGGTGGCTGGCATCCGAAGAGGGGCTTTTCAGCGGAATATCGACGGGAGCAAATGTATGGGCGGCATTGCAGGAAGCAAAAAAACTGCCTGAAGACAGTATCGTAGTTACCGTTCAGCCTGACAGGGGAGATAAATACCTCAGTATCTTTTCGGCATGATCAAGCATGCTTCGGATCTGGTATGTCCAGGATATGAAGGAGGGATGGCATGTCGTCATACAAAAAACTGGAGCTTATTAAAAAATCCGGTGTCGCAGTTATTACGATGAAATCTCCTGAATCGATGAATGCTCTAGAGATCATTCTATTTGAAGAGCTTTGCGATGCAACCTCAGATGTGGAAGGCGATGATTCTGTAAAAGCTGTGATACTTACAGGAACAGGCAGAGCTTTTTGCGCAGGGGGGGACCTTAAAAGGTTTTCAGAGGGGTTTAAACCCAACGAGGGTTACCTATACATGAAAAAGTTCGCTCCCTGGGTGAGGCAGTTTGCAGGTATGTGCAAGCCGACAATTGCTGCAGTCAACGGTTATGCAGTCGGAGCCGGTTTCTGCATGGCGCTCCATGCGGATATTATATTAGCCTCAGAGGATGCAAAATTCGGGATGGCATTCGTAAACGTAGGTCTGATACCTGACCTCGGAGGCCTATATGTCCTTCCAAGGCTGGTTGGCTTTCAGAAAGCCAAAGAGCTTGTATTTACCGGACGAAACATTTCAGCGGCCGAAGCTATGGAAATAGGGATAGTAAACAGGGTTACGCCCGCCGATAAACTGCTGGAAGAATCGTTCGGGCTTGCAAAAAAAATAGCGGAAGGCCCTTCTTTTGCACACAGAATGGCCAAATCCCTTATCAACGCATCTCCGGCAATGACGCTGGATCAGCTGTTGGAGCAGGAGGCCCTCTTCCAGGCACAGTGCATACAGACTGAGGATCATAAAAATGCAGCAGAGGCCTTTTTAAGAAAAGAAAAACCGGTATTCAAGGGAAAGTAATTGAGTATGCCAAGTTTAAGAAGGCCATCCCTTTATATAGGGGATGGCCTTCTTAATTGTATATCGGGCAGAAAACTGCTGTCAGATATTGTAAGCTTCATCAGGGGCAGCTGGAAGCCCCGCAAGTTTTGATCGGCTCTCTGCAACAGAGGCTGATTTTTTTTTCGTCCACTCTTTAAGTCTCTCAGACAGTTCTTTGTCATGGACAGCTATTATCCTGGCGGCTAAAAGGCATGCGTTCAGTGAAGCGTTGAGACCCACTGAACCTACAGGCACTCCCGGCGGCATCTGTGTGACGGAAAGAAGTGCGTCAAGCCCGTCAAGCGCGCCTCCTTTTACGGGAATTCCTATTACCGGGAGGTTGGTGGCGGCTGCCACAACGCCAGGCAGCGCAGCTGAAAGTCCTGCCGCGGCTATGATGACCTCTATGCCTCTTTGCGCTGCGTTGACAGCGTATCCCTCTACGTCAAGCGGAGTCCTGTGTGCAGAAGCAATAGCCACTTCATATGATATCCCGATCTCATCAAGGACTTTTACCCCTTTTTCTATTACGGGGATGTCTGAGGCAGAACCCATTATTATTCCTATCCTGGGAGTTGTCACTGCTGATCCGCTCCTTTCAAAGATCTGTATCCTATGTCATTTCTGTAATGAGCGTTCTTGAAGCATACTGATTCAACACGCCTGTATGCAAGAT
>JAQVPO010000208.1 GCA_028702015.1 Synergistaceae bacterium
GAGGGAACCGTCATGCAGGATGTTTATGTGGTAATAGACAGTAGGAACAATTTGTATGACACAAACAGAGGAAACAATACTGCCCACAGCAGTCTTCTGCGTGCCGAACTTGAGCTGTCAGACATGACATACTACCAGATAACCCAAAGTGACGTCCCAGATGAGGAAATGATGTACTCCGAATATAAAGTAACTGCTCAGGTCAAAAATATCGGATGTATACCTGTAAATAGTGCTGAAGTATCCCTGTTCGAAAATGACGCGAACGGACTTCTGGTAGATACAGCGTCTGTAAGCTCACTTGAGCCGGGAGATGTGAAAGCTGTCGAGTTTGTGTGGGATTCCTCCGGGAAGACCTTTGAAAACGACAGGTTCAATCTTGCAGCTGAAGTGAAATCCGATGGTGTAGAGGAGTATTCATTGGATAACAATGTATTCTACAAAGCTGTAAAGGCAGAAATGCTTACTATTAAAAGGTCCGAGCCCTCTGATGACGAATCCGATGTTCCGATAAACTCCCATGTCACACTGGAGTTTAACAAGTCAATATTCGAAGGTGATAGATATAGTGAAATCATATTCATAGATTCAAAAGGAAATGAAGTGCCAGCGGCTAAAGAGATAAACGAATTTCAGCTGACGCTTAAGCCGGATGCTGCGCTTGTTAATGGAGAGACATATGCTGTTTATGTTCCCGTGGACTCTGTAAACGGATATGATGGTTCCGGCTTGCGTGATGATTACTCACTGGCATTTACAACGGAACAGCTTTATACATCGCCGGTCGTTAAGTTTGTATATCCTGCAGATGGAATGACGGATATACCGAGGGACAGCAATATAAACATACGCTTTAGCGGGACCATAATAGTAGGTAGCCAGTATGAAGGAATAGTAATAAGAGATGATAAGAGGAATATAGTCAATGCTAAAAAAACAATTCAGAGAGAACTCCTAAGTCTTAAACCGAATGCAGTATTAGGGCCGGATACGACATATATGGTTATGATTCCGGCAGGCGCTGTTGCTTATACAGACGGAACACTAATGGAAAATGACTATATCTTTAGTTTTACTACAGACGCTACTGCTCCTGATCCCGATCCTGACCCTGATCCTGACCCGACCCCCGCTCCTCCACCATCTTCAGACCATCCAGTGTCTCCGGTGAAACGGGAAGATGGTTCCTCAGAGACGGTTTCAACAGGTCTAAAAACAGAGGACGGAAAGGATATTGTTCTTAGCAAAAACCAGCGAGAACTGGGCGAAAAGGCTAGTCTGCTTGCAGAAGAGAAGGGCGTAAGGGTGATGACAAACCCTGTGGAATTCATAGCGCAGGCTGTGGCGGCAGATGGCAGCAAAACTGAATTTGAAGACAAACAGACATATATACCGCGCGAAATACAGCTTGAAGGTGATATAGACCCGACAAAAGCTACGGCTGTGCTTTACAATCCGGAAACAGGTACTATGGTGCCTGTGCCAACAGTATTCACAAAGAAAGATGGCAAAACCACAGCTATCATTAATCATTACGGAAGCGGCATCTATATGGTCATTTCTTCGGGAAAGGGCTTTGAAGATGTACAGGAGCATTGGGCTAAAGAAGAGATAGAAACACTTGCTTCAAAGTTGATCACAGATGGTGCCGGCAATGATAGGTATGATCCCCAGGCCCAATTGACCAAAGCTCAGTTCGCAACACTTATAGTCAGGGCATTGGGAATGTCTGCAAGTAAGCCTGTTGGGCAAAGTGCGTTCAGTGATGTAGCTGATCAATGGTTTACTGATACTATAAATATTGCAGTTGAGGCCGGAATCATTGATGAGAGCGAAAGTGTCTTCAGACCAAATGACGCAATAACCCGTGAAGAAATAGCAGTAATGATAAAGAATGCTGTTGCAGCGATAGGTAAGTCAGTGAAGTTGGACAATGTAGATGAGCTTATCGGTAGGTTTGCAGACTACGACAATGTAAAGGCAGAATCAAAGGATGCCATAGCGGCTTTAATAGAAATGGGAGTTATTAGCGGCAACGAAAAAGGAGAGATCAATCCAGGTGACGATGCGACCAGAGCTGAAGCAGCGGCTATGATAATCAGATTTCTTAGATATCTGGGATTCATGAACTAAGTGATGTAGTACAACGCCATCCGTGGCTTAAGACCATAACCTGCGGCTTCGTGCCGCAGGTTATGATCTGTACAGTGCAATTTGCTTTATCTCTTACATTATGTTAATATAAAGCATAACCGCAATTCAAATTCCAATGCAATCAATTTGCAGATAGAATGTGGGTGCGGCTTTTTTTATACATTTCTTTAAACAGAAGGAATGCCAAAATAGGAGATTAAATATGGAACCCATTTATTTTGATAATAAAGTTTTCCCAGCAGAAAAACAAAATAAGAAAGTGGCCGATTTGCCTTCTACCGGGTATGATTCTGTGAGGGATTACCTGGTCGCTGCTAGCGAGGCCCCGCTTTTGACAGCTGGGCAAGAAATAGAATTAGCTAAAAAAATTAAAGCCGGTGATCAGGATGCAAAAAATATTCTGATTTGTTCCAATCTTCGTCTTGTAATCAGCATCGCAAAAAAATATATAAACAGGCAAACCTTATCCTTTTTAGACCTGATACAAGAGGGTAATTTGGGACTGATAAAGGCGGCAGACCGATTTGATTATAAGAAGGGCTTTCGTTTTTCTACTTATGCTACATGGTGGATTCGGCAGGCCATAACACGTGGTATCGCCGATACAGACCGTATGATCCGTCTTCCTGTGCATATGTATGAAACCGTTCATAAAGTAATGAAAACTGCTCAAAAGATGGATCAGGAACATGGCATTTTTCCTGAAACGAAACAGTTGGCACAAAAGCTTGAGATTCCTGAAAAGACTGTTGAACAGGTGTTTTGTATTGAAGCGAATACGATTTCTTTGGATACGCCGATTGGCAGTGAGGGCACGACATGTCTTGGGGATTTTCTTGAAGATAAAGAGAAGATTTCTCCGGATAATGCCGCAATAGACTTATCTTTACAGACTGAGATCAATAGGCAGTTGGAAATGCTAAGTGGGCGTGAACGAAAGGTATTGGAAATGCGCTTTGGACTTAATCATAGAAATCCGCAAACCCTTGAACAGGTTGGAAATTATTTTGGAGTTACCCGTGAACGTATTCGTCAGATAGAAGTGAAAGCATTGCAAAAGCTAAGACGCCCAAAACACAGTAAATATTTAAAAGATTATATTATATAGAGGCATTTCCAAGACAATCAAAACAGTGGTACGGAAATTCACGTATACAAAGCAGGAGTTGGCACAAATAAAGGAGTTTTTCAGCTCTGAGATAGAAAGCTTATTTGAGAACAAAGAAATCAAATATATAATATAAGCCCAAATAT
>JAQVPO010000209.1 GCA_028702015.1 Synergistaceae bacterium
GCATACTTCGTAACCAAGATGACATACGGCAAAGACGAGTGTGGTTGTGAAGAGGATACAGCAAAAGCATAACAGTTAATGTCTGCTGCCCGACAATGCGAACGTTGCCGGGCAGCAGAAAACTTATTTGAGTGTCGATTGTTCAATCAAACATAAAAAACAAAAATGACACAAAGGAGCATGATCAAATTGCAATTGATTAAAAGCCACCCAATCCTGGAATTCTCACATGGCAAAATTGTTAAGTTCTCCTTCGATGGTAAGGACATGAAAGGATTCGAGGGTGAACCAATAGCTATGGCGCTTCACGCAAATGGTGTCCATATCTATCGAATAACTCCTGAAATGAAAAGGCCCAGGGGATTCTTTTGCGCGATAGGAAAGTGCAGTTCCTGCTTCATGGTCGTTGACGGAGTCCCCAACGTGAGGACCTGTGTAACACCGCTTAATGAAGGAATGAAGGTAGAAACCCAGACCGGTAAAGGGACAGTTCCGCTAAACATGGAGGTTGGCAACAATGAGTGAGATCAAAAAAACAGATATTCTGATAGTAGGTGGAGGAGCCGCAGGATTGTCAGCGGCTGCAGAGGCTGCTTCTTATGGCGCGAAAATTACTGTTTTGGAAAGCGACCTTCATCTTGGAGGGCAGCTTGTAAAGCAAACACACAAGTTTTTCGGAAGCAAAGATGAGCATGCGGGAACGCGCGGCTATAAAATTGCAGATATTATTCTCAAAGAGATAGAAGATAATAAGGAAAATGTTGAAGTTCACACAAATACAGCTGCTGTAGGATTTTACAAAAATGACGGTATAGTAACTGCCATGTCGGGTGAGGAATCTTATTTTAAACTTCAGCCCAAAAAGATACTTATGGCTACCGGCGCACAGGAGAGGATTATCCCATTCCCGAACAACGATCTTCCCGGAGTATACGGTGCCGGTGCCGTACAGACGCTTATGAATGTCTACGGAGTTGTCCCGGGCAAAAAGGTCCTAATGGTCGGAGCAGGCAACATAGGACTTATCGTAAGTTATCAGCTTATGCAGGCCGGTGTTGAGATCGCAGCTGTACTTGAAGCCCTTCCGAAAATCGGAGGTTACTGGGTGCACGCTGCAAAGATACGCAGGCTTGGAGTCCCCATACTTCTCAGACATACTATCAAGGCAGCGCTTGGCAAAGATGTAGTCGAGGGAGCGGTCATCCAGGAACTCAACGACAAATTCCAACTGATCGGCGAACCAAAAAAAATAGACTGCGATGTCATCTGTCTTGCGGTTGGACTTACTCCAACAAACGAGATGCTGTGGCAGGCGGGATGCGAGATGAAGTTTGTTTCTCAGCTTTGCGGACATGTACCTGTCCGTGATGCGAAACTAAGGACCAGCCACCCTGATTTCTGGGTAGCAGGAGATGCCGCGGGGATAGAAGAAGCAAGCGCTGCAATGATCGAAGGGCGCATCGCTGGTCTTGCTATGTCAGAGGCCCTTGGCCTAAAAATCCAACAAGAGAACTATGGCATTTACCAGGAGCGTCTGGATTCTCTCCGTAGGGGCGAAGCCGGAGAAAAGATCAGATGTGGTCTTGGAATGGCGCAGATCACAGATTGGGGTAATAAATAATGAAGAATGAAAAACTGTACAACAGCGGTGTTTTGACAGAGCTCTGCAAAGGAGCTGTACTCCCCCCAAAGGAATTATGGGAGAACAAAAAAGGCGGACTTGTAATTATTGAGTGTCCGCAGCGCATTCCCTGCAATCCATGCCACACGAGCTGCCCCACAGGAGCAGTGGTCGAATTCAAGGATATAAATGACCAGCCGGAAATAGATTATGAGAAATGCACCGGTTGCGGCATGTGTGTTGCTAAGTGTCCGGGACTTGCATGTTTCGTGATCGACCTGACATTTTCGGAGGATAAGGCACTGCTCAAACTTCCTTATGAGCTTACTCCTATGCCTGAGAAAAAAGACAAAGTATGGTGTTTGAACAGAGTTGGAGAAGTTGTGACAGAGGGAACAGTAGAAAATATAACTGAGCCATTCAAGGACTCGACAAAAGTTTTGCATGTCTCGATAGACAAATCATTTGTTGATCAGGTCAGATCAGTCAGGGTGGTGAAATAAATGTCAGAATGTAATTGCAGCTGCGATGTAAATTTCAAAGAATTAGACTTTGAAAAGATGGAAGATGACATTATCGTATGCCGCTGTGAAGAAATTACGATGAAAGAGATCAGGGAGTGGATCCCGAAAGGGTATGACACTTTTGATGAACTTAAACGTCTTCTGAGAGTGGGAATGGGACCATGTCAGGGAAGAGGATGCAGGGACATAATCCTTCGTGAAATTTCCAATATGACAGGAGTTCCTGTCTGTGACATTCCGTCAGGAACGATAAGGCCTCCCGTGAAGCCTATAAAAAGTTCTCTGACCGCATCAAAAGGGGGAGAATACGAATGAGCTGGCAGAAGACAGCCGATGCAGTCGTGATCGGCGGTGGAATGATGGGAATGGCTACAGCTTATTACCTTGCAAAACTGGGCATGAAGGATGTAGTGCTTCTTGAAAAAAATACAGTTGCCTCCGGCGCCACCGGACGCTGCGCAGCAGCATTCAGGTCTACTTGGGGCGGGGAATTGAATATTATTCTTGGGAAAGCCTGCATTGATAAATACGAAAAACTTTCTGAAGAATTGGGTATGGATATTGGCCTATATCAGAACGGCTACCTCTTTATCGCTTACTCAGACGAGCAGGTTGAAAATTTCAAAAAATGCATAAAACTGCAGAATTCCCTTGGAGTCCCCTCGAGGATGCTCAGTCACGATGAAGCCAAAGAACTTTGTCCGGGAATCAACCTTAACGGCACTAAAGGTTTTTATTGGCACAAACGTGACGGACATGCAGATCCGATGCTGACGAATTTTGCGCACCAGGAAGCTGCAAAACGCGAAGGTGTTAACATACAGAAATTTACTGATGTGACAGGCTTCAAAATGACAGAAGGAGCAGTTAAAGGTGTCTGCACCAACAAAGGTGACATCGATACCAATATCGTTATCAATGCAGCTGGAGCCTGGGCCGGACGGGTAGCAGCCCTTGCTGGACTTTCTATACCGGTCCACGGAGAACGCCATGAAATACTTGCTACGGAACCTGTAGATTTTGGTGTATGCCCAACATTCCTCATGAGCTACGATCCTGACTTCTACATGCAGCAGCGCCCCCACGGATCGATAATAGCCGGATGCGGTCCGAGCCGTTATCGCAAGGAAGCAGCACCTTTTAATGATTATGAGATGGGCGATTGCTGGAATTTCCTCGAGCATATGACGGGGATTATGAACAAGGTGCTTCCCAGGACTAAAGGTATCCGCGTAGTCCGTCAGTGGTCAGG
>JAQVPO010000210.1 GCA_028702015.1 Synergistaceae bacterium
AATGGCTGAGAAACCACCTGAGTATAATAGGAGGCATAAACTCATCCACTATGCAGTTGCCGCTTTCCTCAAGCCAGACAGGGCTGACATTGTTCTTTACCCAATCGGCCTCGCACCTGGCACGGTTGTCCAGATAAGGGACAAATGGAGTCACAGGTTCCCAGTTCTCATTTATGCCAACTATACCGCATATTATCCCGCTGGCGGAGATACCCCTTATCTCACTCGGATTCACTCCTGATTTATGAAGGCATTCCCTTACCCCTTCTTCTACATTCCTCACAAAACCGCGCGGGTCCATTTCTGCCCGGCCCGGGCAAGGGTAAGAAATTATATTTTCCCTGTACGCTTCAGCCATTCTGACAGAGTCTTCTCTGTATATAGCCGTCTTAGTACCCATTGTTCCGCAGTCAAAGCCAATGTAGTATCTTGACATTTACATTACCTCCAATATCATCAACGATGGTTTTGTTTTTCAGAAAAATATTGTATAAATATAAGTTATTACTAAAGAAACAATGCAGCAGACAAAAAAAGAGAGAAGCCGACCTCTGACTTTCAAATGTTCAGGATCGGCTTCTTAATATTATTTTCATTCACAGGCAGATTGGTCGCCTTTTCCTGACTTATTCGTCACGAGGATTAAGTATGGCTTTCATATCTATTTCAGTCCAGTCCTGCGTATCTGGTATCTTGAACCATATCTTGAAGTGTTCCGGCACAACTACCATCTGATATACCGTCATATCAGTAGTAGCACCAAGGTCTTCTATTCGTGTATCCATCATCTTCATCATAGTCTTGCTGTCTATCGCTCCCTTGAAGTGTTTGGCGAGAGTGAGAAGATTCTGTCTCCGCGATCTTGTCAGCCAGTTCGTTTTATCTTCCGGTCTGGGGAGTCCCCATGAGAATTCCGTGAAATGGTTGCTGAGGACAGTAAGTCCCTGCCGTGAATGAGATTCTCTTCTTTTCACCTCAAAAACCGGCCACTCGTAACATCTTGCGGTCTGTCCGTCTGAAACCCCTATGATGTAAGCAAAATTCGCCTTTGTCGTCTGAAAAAAACTCTCTATTTCATCAAGAGAGGCTCCGTCAAGAAGAAACTGGAAGAGGGCAGCAACAGAGGGCACCCTGCTGTCATACCACAGCGCACCGCCTGAGGGCATCCCATTGTTCAGCTCAAGATATATACCTTTTTCGTTCATTCCATTTACAACATATATCTCGCCTGCATAGCCCATAGTGGCAGTTGCAAGTGATCCATCAGCAGGATGATAACATGCTATCACTATGTCACAACTGAATTCCTTGAACCATGGCAGATAATCATAGTTGCGCCCATAAACCAGTGTTTCGCTGACATAGTCACCCCAGGCAGCGATTCCTGTACACTGAGGAAGATCCAGCGCTGTCGCGGCAAGAAGTTCCACAGCATTAACCAGCTGGACCTGCTCCAGACTCATTTCGGACGTTTCAGACATTCCTTTCAGTATTTCTTTGAATCTAAAAGGATAATTCGCATAAAATTTACGGGCCCGATCTTTCATCTTTTCAATATCATACCCGTATCCATTCACAAGCTTTTCTATTATTGCTGTTTCGTAAATGTGCTTCATTTCAGAAGCCATCAGGGCGCCATATTGTCTTCCCATCTCTCTCCATGTGCCATGAAGATCAATAATATTTATTGCTCCTTCGCGTCTTTTGGTTCCCTTTTCAAAGGATTCCACAATTTGGCCTCCCGTCATTCAGCTTATTGGGTTATTATACACTTGTGTATATAGATATTATCCCGTTAATGGGAGGTTTTTTCTTGGAAAAAGAAATTTTTGTAAAAATACTCGAATCAGAAGTAACAGACAATGAAGAAAGACTTAGGAAATATGTCTCTCTGCTCTCTGCAGCAAACGAACTGGCCCGGCTTACAGGCCCTTCAGACGAAGAAACTCTCTGGGGTTCACATGTTATGGACTGTGCCTCAGCACTGCCCTTCCTTCCCAATGACGGCAGGGTCATTGACGTTGGCACAGGCGGCGGACTGCCTGGGATGGTATGGGCGATCTGCCGTCCGGGACTTCGCCTTACTCTTTTAGACAGTATCACGCGAAAATGTGCCCTGGTCGAAAAAATCGCAGTTGCAATGGGACTGAAAAACGTGACGGTAGTATGCAAAAGATCCGAGGAATACGCAAAAGAAGAACACGAAAAATTCCATGTTGCTGCGGCACGTGCAGTTTGTGCTTCCGGGATACTTGCCGAATATCTTGCACCCTTTGTAAGGATAAAAGGCAAGGCGATCGCTTTCAAGGGGCCTAAGGTAACTGAAGAATTGGAACTTGTGGGAAACAAATGGAAAGCCCTCGGTTTCTCATCTCCGCACCTTCATCCCTATACACTTGGAGATATGAAAAGATATTTTTTGATATGGGACAAGATCTTCCAGACCCCCAAGGGCATCCCCAGAAGAACCGGAATGGCAGAGAAATTTCCGTGGTACCAGAAATAAAAAATACTACTCCGGATAAATGGAAACAAAAGCCGGCAGGAGAAATACTCCTGCCGGTTTAATTATGCTTTGTGAATTAGATATATTCTTGCTAAGCAAAGATGGGCTACCTGATCCCCGGCAGCAGCGGAAGCTTCATCTCTGGTGCCGGGCCCAGAAGTTCTCTTGTCTCGTCAAGCTCCATATCGAACAGAGCCTGGGTTATTCTCATCTGAGTCAGGTTGTCAGTCTCGTAGGATATAGAAAATCTCCTGTAACCGAATTTTTCGGCAAAAAACGAGAGATTAGAGCGTTCCCGCCCTGCGATATCCTGAAAAGACTTTTGCAGCGATTTAAAAAACGCTCCTTCGTCAAAGAACGGGTCTTCACTGACAAGAACAAGTACTTTGCATTCATCAACAAGCACATCGGAACTCCATATTCCACAGAGAGTCAGTCCCGCTCTCAGACCTGGGAACTCCCTTATAATGGGGATCATTGATGTCTCGATTTTCTCTGAATACGTGAAGACCATGGTAAAACCGAATTCTATGCCTTTATTGCGTATCGGATCTATGATATTCTGTCTGACCATAGTGCCGACGTTGCCGCTTTGAAAACTCCTGAGATAGAGAAATTCGCTCTGCATTTCAAAAGCGAGCCCGGCCACATTCCCTAAAAGAGGGCTGAGCATGCTGTTTACAGTCACAGGGCTGTAGTCTTTTCCGTAGGGTATCCACGGCACAATGTCAAGTTCAATATTTTGATCCCAGTATGGCAGGATAGATGTCATGCCGTCGCCTCCCTTGCATATATTTTTTCGAGTATAGCATCTTGTTTCTTTTTTTCATCCGTTTTTCTTACGTAAAAATTCCTCTTTTACATCCTTTCGTGCTTTCTC
>JAQVPO010000211.1 GCA_028702015.1 Synergistaceae bacterium
AGCTTGCTCGCGAACTTAACGAGGAGTATGTAGGCAGGAAAGTTGAGATCCTCGTTGACGGACCTGCCCCCAGGGGCGAGGGCACGCTGCAGGGCAGGACGGCTACGGATAAGGTCGTAATAATAAAAGGCTGTCCTGAGTATATGGGCAGGTATATAGATGTAAAAATAGTCAGAGCCAGTCACTGGTCGCTCGAAGGAGAAATAATCTAGAAAAGGGGTCTTGTCGATGTTTGGAGGAAACAGAAAAAGGGGCAGCTATTTTTTGTTGGTCCTTGGATTGATTTGTTTCGCTGCGGCAACGATACTCCTCCATTCGTTCAAAGGCCAGTTCGGGCAGGACACAGCAGGCAAAACGACAGTCAACATGATGCCTGAGATGGAGGACACGATAGATGTTTCAGCTCCGGCTCCCGCATCGCTGTCTCAGAAGGGTGCTTCTGTCAGTTCTGGTGCAGTGAAAGAAGAGTGGGTAGTTTACATCACAGGATCGGTTAAAAAGCCAGGGGTATACACTATCCCTGCCGGATCGAGAGTCTATCAGGCCCTTGAAGCTGCAGGAGGTTTTACTGCGGAGGCTGATCAGGATGCAGTCAATCTGGCCGCTATGCTTCAGGATGGTGCTCATATCAAATTTCCTGCTAAGGGAGAATCTCTGCCTCAGGGACATGGCACGTCCTCTCCCGTGAAGCCGGCCTCATCGTCGGGCAGTATTTGTGCTGATGAGTCTGGGAAGCTTGTCAATATCAACACAGCAATGCGTGAGGAACTGGAAAAACTTCCCGGAATAGGGCCAAAAACAGCACAGCTGATAATAGATCACAGGGAGAAAAACGGCCTGTATGAAAGGACAGAGGATCTCCTGCTGGTCAAAGGAATAGGTCCCGGCAAGTATGACGCAGTAAAGAATTTAGTGACTGTTGCTCAGTAGAAGAGACGGTCCGCTCTCATACGCACCAGCCTTCGCTGCTTTGCTTGGCATCTCCTTTTCCCTTTATGCTTCTTATCTCGGATGTTCCCTCTTTGTATCTGCGGTTATATCCATACTTACAGCATCTTCGTGGATTTTTATGGGGACGGCAGACCCTCCTGATGGCTGGATCTCCGCATTCGCTGCGGTCGTCATTCTGACATTTGCCGCATCGCTCTGGCTGAGTATCAGGATAGTTTCCGAATATAATATCCCTTCCACAATAAGATCTGAGGGCAGAGTACTGATGAACAGACAATGGGGCAGCCACAGAGCTCTTCTGATATCAACAGAATTCGGAAATATGACTGCCTATTTGCACCCTTCATCTGCTCCTGCAGAGGGATCTGACATAAACTTAAGGGCAGCTGTATTTGACTTTCAAAGAGAGAAAAAAGAAGGCTTTGATGAATATCTTTACTGGAGATCAAAGGGTGCGCTTAAAAAGATCTTACTTCTTGATCTTGAAGTAACTGCACCTCCGTCTGGCCTCTCCAGATGGCGTAATTTTTTAGAAAAAAAGATCCGTGAAGATCTGCCTGATCAGATGTCAGGTTACATGCTTGCACTCACTCTCGGGATAAGAGACAAAAAACTGACTGAGATGCACAGGAAGGCCGGCACAGTTCATCTCCTGGCGGTCTCAGGTTTTCATGTGGGAATATTGGCTGGGCTTGCAGGAATTTTTCTGAGGAGGGGAAGAAGCAGAATAGTCCTGATCTCATTGCTCGTGTGGTTTTATATTGCACTTGCAGGGTTTCCTGCCGGAGGGGTCAGGGCCGGAATAATGCTGCAGGTATACCTTCTGGGACTGTTTCTTGGGAGACCTTCCGATCCCTTTAACAGTGTCAGCACAGCGGGAATAATAATGCTGCTCTGGAACCCATGGATATTTCATGATATCGGATGGAGACTTTCGATGCTGGCGGCTCTTTTTATCTGTGCGGCCTCAGTCATCGTGAAGAGGAACAAGGCCGGAGCTTTAATGGTGTCATCCGGAGTTTGGCTTGTCACAGCTCCCATAGTTGTTTCATACTTTGGGAAAGTCCCTGTCGTAGGACTTTTTATAAATATTGCAGCGGTACCCCTTTTTGCCGTTATTTTCCCATTGGTATTTCTATGTTCGCTTCCCGCCTTTTTTGCCCTGCCGTTTAGTAATAATGTGACCTCTATATGCGAGTATATTCTTGAAGGCTGGGACATCATGTCACGAAAGACTGTTGAAATGATGCCGTGGAATATTATTTCAGCTTGCCCGCTTACGATTTTTGCTTTGCTGCTTTTCTTTGCCGCCGCATCATATGTTTCCGGGGTGTATTTAAAAAGAATGCCTGCTGTGGTTTTTATGTTTTCCCTTCTGGTCCTCTTATTGGCCTGATTGTTGTAAAATAGATGAAATCTTTGTTCAGAGATATAATGTCTGCTCGGCTTATACATGGCAATGATTGATATGATTTTTCTGGCGGAGGAATAGTCTATGCTTCTCGTGCTTGATGTTGGAAATACAAATACTGTTATGGGAATTTTTGAAGGTAGAAAGCTCATAGATCACTGGAGACTTACCTCAAGAAAACAAACTGCGGATGAGGTCGGCTTTATGGTGCTGGGCCTGCTTAGCGCATCCGGCATCTCTAAAGAAATGATACACGCTTCTGTATATGCGAGCGTAGTTCCGTCTCTTGATGAGATGTTCATGGAGGGTATAAGGAATTACGTCGGTGTGAGTTGTCTTAAGGTCAGCCAGGACATTAAGACAGGAGTTGAGATCAGGATGAAAAACTCTGCCGGACTTGGAGCGGACCGCCTTCTCAACGCTGCTGCAGGTCTTGAGAAATATGGGGCCCCCCTTATCATCGTAGACCTAGGCACAGCAATTACGCTTGATGTTATCTCTGCCGAGGGGGCATATATCGGAGGAACGATAGCGCCGGGGATGGAACTTGGCATGGAATCTCTTTTTTCACGTACGGCAAAGCTTCCCCAGATAGCCCTTGAGGCCCCTGGACATTACATAGGCGGTGATACAGCAGAGGCCATACAGTCGGGAATAGTTTACGGAACAGTCGGATTGGTCGATGCCCTGCTTACCGGGGTTTTCAAAGAGCTGGGAGGTCCCTGCCGTGTTGTGGCTACGGGCGGGCACGCATCTATCCTCGCCAGACACTCGGGTATTGTTAAAGAGGTCGATCAATGGCTGACGATAGAGGGTCTCAGAATAATTTATGAAAGAAACAGATTTGAATAAGGCGAAAATGTTTTCTCCGCTTCCTCCAGGATATCCCACAAGGATAGGCGGAGTTGAAGCAGAGAATCCTATATGGCTTGCGCCTCTTGCGGGTATAACTTTTGCCTCTGTTAGAAAGTTCTACAGGAATCTTGGGGCAGGACTGGTACA
>JAQVPO010000009.1 GCA_028702015.1 Synergistaceae bacterium
CGTCCTGATATATACCTCCGCGCCCTCTATGGTATCGCATGTTATAAACTCCAGTCTGGAGTCCATGCCTATCTCCCATGAAAGCGGACGCTGGACCCTATTGACCCTGCATGCTACGACCCTGTCCTTTTTCGGGAAATCGGTTCTGACAAGAACATCCCTGGCTGTTATGGGGAAATCACTTTTTATCTCTTTCATATCATTAAAGCTTATCGTTATACTCATTTCTTGTCCTCCTCGTGAGGTCTGTTCCAACTTCAGATCCCTTCCGGAGCTTAAAGTTCGCAGCCGTATATAATCATATTGATTGACATTGATTTTTTATGTAAATCCAAACACAGAAGATCATCTAAACATATTATCATAAAAATCAGGATGCCGGTATTAAAAAAGGTATCAATTGAGGACCCTAAAAAGGAGCAGGTTATCAACTGAAAGGATCCGGTACCTTGAGAGCACCGGATCCTTTCAGTTGATTTTTTAAGTTGTTTTGTGCCGAAGCACAGATCGGCTATTTAACTGTCAGTTTTTCTATTACTACCTTTTTCAAAGGACGATCCCTTGAATCAGTAGAAACCTTGCCTATCTTTTCGACAACGTCCATACCCTCTGACACATGTCCGAATATCGCATGCTTGCCGTCAAGCCACGGACAGGGGACAAGTGTAATGAAAAACTGCGATCCGCCGGTATCCGGCCCTGAGTTCGCCATTGAAAGCATCCCCGGCCTGTCATGCTTCAGCCCTTTACCAAACTCATCCTTGATCTTGTAGCCCGGACCGCCCATCCCGGTACCTTGCGGACAGCCCCCCTGGATCATGAAGTCCTCTATTACACGGTGGAAAATTATCCCGTCATAGTATTTTTTATTGATCAGATCCGTAAAATTCTTAACTGTTTCAGGCGCAAGGTCATTGTAAAGTTCGATCTTGAATGTTCCCATTGACGTTTCAAAAACCGCTGTCTGGCGTTTTGCCGCTGCTTCGGCTGCAGAAGCAGGAGTGGCAGCGAGTGTCCTGATGAACAGAGATACTGCAACAAGCAATGTTAGTATGGCTATTATCTTCATCGTTCTTCCTCCAATGTCATCTGATGTTATTCTTTGACCCGCAAATTTTAACATTTATATCTCTCCCAAGCCACCCTCAGGCACGCAAATATATATTACATATATCCTTTTATCCTGTGCCGCCCTTATCTGAGTTGTCAGAATTTGATCTTTACGCGATATTTCCTGACAAAATCCATAGGCATATATGACATTTTAGCTTCTCTGAGCCCAGGATCATTCATATCCTCTTCCCTGTTCACCACCGCAAGTTCAGGATGCTCCCCAAGCATGTGGCTCATAAATTCTTTGTTTATGACCTGATATGCCGCCCCATATTCGAGGCTCGCTTTCTCAAAGTGTACAAATATAGTATGGCAAGCAAGCTCTCCTATCGTGTAGGCCGCTATCTTTCCTGAAACTTCTATGATCCCTCCGACAAGGCGGGGGATCTTATGCCAATTGCTGAGTATCCTGAGTATGCCGTGGTTTTCCTGAATCAGTCCTTTTTCTGCGCAGCCATTGTTTGCCTGGCACCATGAATGCTGGAATTCCATCACGTGAGGGATAATCTCATCTGTTATCGGCTTGAAAAGATAATCGTAATTCTTGCGGAACTGGTTAACTCTGTTCCGTTTCCTCATATACCGGTTGCCTGGAAGAGCCGCCAGATCCCTTATGTCGTAAAGATATTCCCAGCTGCCCCTCATATCTTCAACTTTCATGCGATCCCCGAGCTGGAGCTTCCAAATCGACATAAGCTTTTCCGGCACAAGCCAGAACTCCGGTTCTTTGCCGAATCTTTTTTCAATTGTTTCCGCCCAGTCATCCCGTTCCCATTGTCCAAGCGGAGCAAGGTTGTAATTACCTGGAACAGTCTGACGTATCCAAAGAAGAGATCCATTTTCTTCCTGAGCTGCCTGGTAGCCATAGTCCCGGGCCCATCCCCAAAGTATAGGGAAGCTGTAGTCTGAAGCCCTTTGTCCGGTTGTTATCCAGTAATGCTCAAAAAAGGCAATGTCTTCGATTTCAATATCACGAAATTCAAACAAGAAATAAATACCTCCGTTCTATATACTTTTAAAGATTAAACCCCTTCTGCTATTTTTGCCAATAGCAAAAGGGCGTATATCTGCTACAATTTTGTTGCTGCAATAAATAATGAAAAGGATAGATCAATTTGACAAACAACAACTGCGGAAACAATGAAGAAAAATGCCCTGAGATAGTTCCGGAAGAACAGACAGGGATGACACAGGAAGAACAGGATTGGGGCCTGAAAAAAGAACCGCGCCCGCCTGTTCCTAGGTATGTTTTTGGCGTCATCGCAGCATTAATACTGACTCTCTTCCTCGGAGGAAGTTTTTGGTATTACCGTACAAGCGTACTGCCTGAAAAATATTATCAGCGGGCTGCCTCTCAGTTCAAACATGAGAACTATGCGGAAGCCTACCTGCTCTATGAAAAAGTACTGAAACTCAGGCCTGAACGCAAGAACATCCTGTACCAGATGGCACTTTGCCTTGAGAAAACCGGTAAAATTGATGAGGCTATAAGGGATTACGAAAAACACCTTGAAACAATCCCCGGAGACGGGAAAGCACTTATAAGAATAGGATGGCTCTACACACAGAAAAACAACTTTGAAAAAGGCCTGCCCGCACTCAAAGAAGGAGCCGCCAAGCTAAAGGACCCGTACGCATGGGCCCTTCTAAGCGAAGCTGCAATAAAATCAAAAAACAGCGAGATGGCTGTTCAGGCTCTTTCTAAGCAAACTGAGCTTTTCAAAGAGCCCGAACAGGTCCTGACATGTTCGAAGATGCTTATGGACCTTGGGGCATGGAAAAATGCGCTTAAGGGATACGAAAGATTCTCGGCTCTTGCTCCAGATGACAGAAGGGGGATACACGGAGCAAATGCAGCAAAAACCATGCTGGGATGGCCGACAGACCCCAGCATAATAATAAAGCCGGGGCGGTCTATAGGAATGATAGAGATCGGTGACACAAAAGAAGAGGTAAAGAGTAAACTGGGCTCCCCGGAGGCAAAAGAATTTCCGAAAGTCGGCGGAAAATCCATAATTTCAGAGGACTATGCAGAGATATGGACCTACAGTAAAACAATGCCTCAAAGGGGCCTGCGCATCATATTCATCAACGGTAAGGTCCGAGAGGCAGAGACCAGGTCAGGAGAATACCGGACTGAAACAGGCCTGGGGCTGACAAATTTCCTGCTCTCCAAAAACGCAGACAGGCTTGAGCGAAGAAACGCAGAAGAAGGCAAGGCTGTTATGTGTCTTGTCAAAGGCGGCGGGCTTACTTTTTACGCAGCAGGGCTCAGCAGCGACGGCACTGACGCAAAATACAGGAAGCTTCGCTTGCACAAGGGCAATTCTTCAATAGACGGCATAGAAGGTTTCAGCTTTCTTGATCTTTTCAACTAGCCTTTATATGTAAGACCGTTATTTTGAATTTAATATGCGAACTGCCTCCATGGCATCCTTGGCATAGTGATCGGCCCCTACATATTCAGCAAGCGGATCTGTAAGCACAGCTCCGCCGACTATGACTTTGACTCCGGGGCACTCTTTTCTCAGGAGATCTACAGTTGTCTTCATGCTTGAGACAGTGGTTGTCATTAGAGCACTCAATCCTACTATCCCTGCATCGTGTTCCTTTACTGCCTCGACTACTTTTTCAGGAGGTACGTCTTTTCCAAGATCTATCATCCTGAAGTTGTAATTTTCCATTATTACTTTAACTATGTTTTTCCCAATGTCGTGGATATCACCGTGAACGGTCGCGATCACCATTTTTGCTCTCTCTTCAGATACGGACGTCCCTTCTCTGGCAATGATACTTCTGAGCAGTTCAAAGGAGGCTTTTGCCGCTTCAGCTGACTTCATCAGCTGAGGAAGGAAGATAGCATGAGACTCATATTCTCTGCCGACCGAATCAAGAGACGGAATGATGTCATTCTCAATAATTTCCAGAGGTCCTTTTCCGGACAGGAGTACCTCGGTCGCTTTAACCGCTTCTGTCCTCAGTCCGAGTTTTATTGCCTGTGAGAGCGCCAATGGGCCCTCCATGCAGATATCTTTCTCAGGCTTCTTCTCTTCGGCTCCTGAATATTCCGCTATAAATCCCTCAGCCTGCGGGTCCTTGCCCATCAGCACTCTGAATGCAGCGATGGCTTGCCGCATGCCTTCGTCACCTGGATTCATTATCGGAGCATCAAGTCCCTGCATAAGCGCCATTGTAAGCATCGTTCTGTTTATTATAGGGCGGGAAGGCAAACCGAAAGATACATTGCTGACACCAAGTACGGTTTTCAGGCCAAGCTCTTCCCTCACCATCCTGACAGCTCTTAGAGTTTCTCCTGCCTGTTCTTGCTGTGCGGAGACGGTCATTACGAGACAGTCAATAAGCACATCCTCCTTGGGGATGCCAAATTTCTGTGCCTCTTCCATAATCGTACGCGCAATTCTGAGCCTGCCCTCGGCCGAAGAAGGTATCCCTTCGTCATCAAGAGTCAGTCCTAGTACAGCGGCACCATATTTTTTTGCTATGGGCAGTATTTTTTGAAGCGATTCCTTTTTACCATTAACTGAGTTTATCAGGGGCTTGCCATTGTAGATCCTCGCTGCCTGCGACAGAGCATTGGGGTCAGACGAATCAAGCTGCAGGGGAAGATCAACGACAGACTGTATTTCAATAACGGCTTTTTTCAGCATTTCTGGTTCGTCTATGTCAGGAAGTCCCATATTAACATCAAGGATATGTGCTCCCTGCTCCTGCTGGCGGATCGCTTCCTTAAGCACAAAATCCATGTCCTTGGCACGCAGCGCTGCCTGCAAGGTCTTTTTACCGGTGGGATTGAGGCGTTCCCCTATTATGACGGTATCATCTCCGAAGGAGACCGTTCTCGATGGCGTACATACCCCGGTTTTGCGGACAGATTTCTTTTTTCCTGGGACGACCCCTTCCAAACGTTCTTTCAGAAGCCTTATGTAACCAGGATCCGTTCCGCAGCATCCGCCTACTATGGTTGCTCCTTCTTCAACGAATTTTTTTATATGATCAGCAAACTCTTCAGCGGTAACATCATATCGGGCTGTGCCATTTTCAAAGAGAGGAAGTCCGGCATTCGGCTGTACCATAACAGGAATCGTACTTGAAGAAAGAATCCTCTGGACTATAGGGACAAGCTGCCGGGGGCCCAGAGAGCAGTTTACCCCCAGAGCATCGGCACCCAGAGCCTGCAGCGTAAGCACCATTGATTCGACAGTGGCCCCAAAGAAGGATGTTCCGTTTTCCTCAAAACTCATAGTCGCAAGCACCGGAAGATCAGAATTTTCTTTTGCAGCTATCAGCGCCGCCTTCAGTTCATAAAGGTCGGTGAAGGTCTCAAGGAGTATAAGGTCAGCTCCTGCCTGGCTTCCTGCCCTTACTATCTCAGAAAAAACCTCGACAGCCTCCTCAAAAGGAAGATCGCCTGTGGGCTGCAGCACCCGTCCGCATGGGCCAATATCCAATGCAGCATACTTACCTATCCTGTTTGAAGCAGCCGTCTTGGCTATCTCTACAGCAGAAGAGACAAGATCAGCAAGCGGCCGTCCCGCTTGTTCAGCTTTGTACCTGTTGGCACCGAAAGTATTTGCAGATACAACGTCACATCCTGAATCGAAATATTCATCATGAATAGATCTTATGAGATCCGGAGCGGTAAGGTTTAGCAATTCAGGAATTTCTCCTCTTTTAAGGCCTCTTTTCTGGAGCATCGTTCCCATCGCTCCGTCAAAAATTATGGTCTCTCTGTCATTTATGCTAAATACCACACGATCCACCTCTTTTTTTGTATGCACAGCTTTCTTTCATATTACATAAAGCGCAGTTTCTGCCCCTGCGAGTTTTGCTCTCTGATATGCCGATCACAGCTGTGACAGACTTCATAGGCACAAGCATATTCATTCCGGTAAGCTTCAGCCCTATCTTCCTCTCTGCATTGAGAGCAGAAATTATTTTCTGAGACTCCTCCAGCGGCACATCCCCATATCCCGGGCTGAAGCGCATTCTAAGATATTCTTCAGGGAGTGCTGATTTGATGATCTCGCCTTCAGCGAGATCTGTCACCCTTTCTATTTCGGCTGAAGCACATGCATCAAGGATCACAGCATTTGACATATCCTCGGTCTGGGCCCGCCTGAGCAGTATATCTATACCGCTTCCCAGCGTCGCAGCCATAAGAGCTGCTTTTTTACACCCTCTGCAGACATCTGCTAGATCCCTGCCGCGGATATAAAAAGTATTGTCAAAAAGAATAGAGGAAGCATAGACTTCTATGTCAAAAAATGCAAAAACCGACCTTGGCACAGAGGCTCTCTTGATCCTCATATACTGCTCACGGATCCTGCTCAAAAGGACAGATGTAATTTTATCTTCAGGTATGCCCAGTAATATTGCCGCTTCTTTTATTTCTGGAGAATTAAAATCTTCAGCCACGCTTTATCCTCAGCGAATAGAGGATGCCCCTTATATTTTCTGAGATCCTCTTCGCTATATCAGGCTGATTCATAGTATAGAGATGAATGCCATCAACCCCTGTTGAGAGAAGATCCACTATCTGGGCCGTTGCATATGCTATGCCAGCTTCCTTCATAGCCATGCTGTTGTGTCCGAAAGCCCTGATTATCTTCTGGACCTTCTCCGGAACAGTAGCTCCGCACATCGATACCATGCGGCTGATCTGCGAGGCGGAGGTTATCGGCATTATACCGGCAATTATCGGAGTCTCTATCCCAGCTGCCCTCGCCTGATCCCTGAATCTGAAAAAGAGTTCGTTGTCAAAGAAGAGCTGTGATATCAGCACATCTACTCCGCAGTCTGTCTTTTCTTTAAGACAACGGATATCCTCGTCCATCGAATAAGCCTCTATATGTTTTTCAGGATAGCAGGCAGCAAAAATCCTGAAATCATATCTGGATTTTATGTACCTGATAAGATCTGCTGCGTAACTGAAGTCTTTCAGCCTCTCGCCTTCGGCAAGATCTCCCCTGAGGGCGAGGATATTTTTGACCCCGTTGTCCGAGAGTGTCCTCAGGACCGGATCAATCTGGTCTTTTGAGTTCCCTGCGCAGGTAAGGTGGGCAAGCGCAGGAATAGCATAGCTGTTCTGTATCTGTGATGCGATCTCAACCGTATTTTCGCGGCTTGTGCCTCCTGCTCCGTATGTAACGCTTATAAGATCCGGAGCCAGGCTGGCAAGCGCATCTACTGTTGCAAAGATCGAAGCAAGGTCCCCTGATCCCTTTGGAGGGAAAATTTCAAAAGTTATCGTTGGCCTTGCCTGTTCAAAATAATCTCTCATCATGTATCCCCCTGCCCCAGATATCTTTCCAATATCACAGCTGCCCCGTCACTGTCGTTATCAGGGGCAGTCTCATCCGCCGCCGCCTTTACATTATCAGGGGCGTTGCCCATAGCAACACCGTGTCCCGCCCATATGATCATCTCTTTATCGTTTACTCCGTCGCCTATTGCAAGGACATCCTTGGGATCAACACCAAGTCTTTCTGCAACTAACATAAGTCCTTTCGCCTTGTTTACTTCCGGATGGGTAATCTCAACAAAAGCTCCCCATGATGTCGCAGTATATATCCTGCCTCCGAAGCGGGACTTAGTATTCTCCGCCATAATCACAAAATCTTCATCATCAAGAGCAATACCCAAAAGTTTGGTAGAATCCGCCTTGAAATCCCAGAATCCTTCTCCCAGGGAAACCGGTTTTATTCGGGATATATTTTCATAATACATGCTCCTGGGGTCTCTGCTGTCTTCTACATACAGCTTATCATCGCTGTATACCTGTATATACCAGCTCTCTTGCCTGTAATAGGAAATTACTTCGGCAGTTAATTCTTTGCCGAGACTTTTCTTATAGATAATTTCTTCTGAGATTGGGTCTCGTACTACGGCACCATTATAGAAAACACACGGTGCGCTGATGCCTATCTCTTTTATAACAGGAAGGGCAGAAGGATACATCCTGCCTGTTGCTGCAACAACAGGTACACCGTATAAAATTGCAGATCTCAGAGCATTTTTTGTCCGGGAAGAGAGCTCGCTTGAACTGTTTAAGATCGTGCCGTCAATATCAACAGCTACTAACTTTGGTTTGAATATGCTCATATCGCAAAGACCGCAAGCGAAACGATCTCTGCTGCCACTGCAGATGCACCGAGCACATCCCCATTGACTCCGCCCAGCTTAGAATTCATCCAGGCGGCCATCCCAAAACCTATCATAAGGGCTGCTGCTGCTGAGAACATCCATCTCAGAGGAGAAAAGGGCATAAAAATCAAAAGAAATATACTGGCAGTGAAAAGATCATAGCCTGTATATGTATCCACCCAGCCTTTTCCCATTCCGCTCTCCCAGGGATATATGCCTTTATAGGCGGCAGAACAGGAGGCAAAGCGCCCAGAAGAGGCGGCAACAGAGCAGGCTGCAATTATTTCAGAATTGTCCACTGACCCAAGTATAGACGTCCACAGACCAAAGGCCAGTATCAGACCTGTAACACCATAAGCACCTATCCTGCTGTCCTTCATTACACTGCGGAGTTCCTCTCCATTCCTGCCTGAACCAATTCCATCCCACAGGTCGCCCCATCCGTCCAGATGAAGAGACCAGCCCGCAGCTGCGTAGAAAAAGACTCCTATCCACATAGACCCTGGAGATCCTATCCCCAGTATCTCCGACATCGAAATCACAAATCCGGTCAGCAGGCCGAGTATGCCTCCTGCGATCGGAGCAACCGAGAGTGTCCGGTTTCCAGAGGGCATCTCCTCCGGCCACCACTTTTTAGGGAGGGGGATCCTGGAAAATAGAGTCCATGCAACAACGAGCCTGTCCTTCAGTTCAAATCGGTATTTGCCGTTTTTTATCTCCTCGGTAAATCTGTTAAGATAACTCTTAAGTTCATGGTTGTTCATTGCCAATGATTATCCTCCATGCCGCCCTTTAACCAGACAGGATATCCTGCCACTATAAGCGCCGCTCTGTCTGCCCTTGATGCACAAAGCTGGTTCATCCGTCCCTGCAGATCCCTGAAGCGCCTGCCCATTTTGTATGACGGGACAAGGCCATACCCCACTTCATTGCTCACTATTATAAGGTGGCAGCCTTCGGGTGGAATAGAACACAGATCTTCTGTCATAGTACGTATCTGTGCCTCACGGGCCTGCCATTCTTTTTCAGAAGCATCTTCTGCGGCATTACCTTCAAGGAATAGGCGGGTGATCCACAGTGTGAGACAGTCAAGCAGCAGGAGACCTTTTATGGTTTTTGTCGCACAGCATATTTCATAAGGGTCGCCTTCAAATGTCTTCCACTCCGGCGGCCTTCTTTTTTTGTGTATTGCTATACGCTCCTGCATCTCACTGTCATATGCATCCGCAGCAGCAAGATAGGTCACAGGCGCATCAGTATCCATTGCAAGTTTTTCTGCAAAGGTGCTCTTACCGCTTCTTGCCCCTCCAAGAATGAGCGTAATTTCCGATTTGAGTTTGAAATATTTTTTAGTCTCCAAAATTTATCCCCTGCACTATGTTGCCCAGCGTCTGTTCAATTATTTGTCCCTGGAAGCTGTTTTGTGTATAACTTACTCCAGGTCCGACCGGGATCTCAAATTTAAGTCTGAATACGGTGTCTCTGCTGGAGTAATCTTTTTCATTCGGATCACTCGCTGATTTAGGTATTAGATTTTTCGGACTGGTCATATGTTCAGATTTATCTACCTTAACGTTGCTGAATACAGGCGAATCCATCTGCCCGTTTATATTCATCGTCACAAAACGAAAATCTGTCTTTGTGAAACCGGAAAGGACCCCGCCAAGGAAATTTTGCAGAAGGGCACTTTTGTCAAGTTCTCCGGTATAGTCCATGCCTACGTTGATGATTCCCTGGAGCGCCCCTAAGAGAGCATTCAGCGCCTGTATATTGACCTTTCCCATAGAGAAAAGGCTAATCTCTTCTTTGCTGTTTATAAGACCGTCAAGCATTACATAACGGTATACCTGATCGCCAGGAGGCGCTACAGCCTGGCTTCCGGGAAGGATCGTCAGGAATCCTTCATCAAAAGTGAATGCGCTCTGAAGTGATTTATAAAGCAGCGGTTTCCCTTTTGTATATTTTTTGGCAGCCTCTACAGCTTCAAATCCGGAAACTTCTCCATTCCTCAGAAAAACGACTCCAGCCGCTTCTATCGTGCTCATCCTTCCCATTTCACCGCCGGCTCTGATCTTAAGATCCCCTTTTCCTGAAAGAGACCCCGCAAGCGACGGGAAAGCCTGTTTTAGCGTCGGAGCGACATCAGCGCTCAAAACAGTAAGGTTACCTCCCCAAGTGCTCTTGTTAATATCCATTGCTAGTCCTCCGCTGACCGTTCCTCCGTTCGTATCAGCCTTAACGTCTTCCATAACTGCATATCCGTCGGAAAGATAAAAAGGTGCGTTAACATTCCTCAGTCTTATTCCAAGGAACCTCATCCTCTCCGAAGAAAAAGATCCTTTTCCGCTGAAATTGTCAACTTCTCCTTTTCCCGTGAATTTAAAGCTGGCATTTCCGCCAAGCCTTTCTCTGAATTGTTCCGGAAGATATGCACCTATCTGTTTAAGGTCAATATTTTCACCATTGGTATCAAGGAGCGCGTGCCATTCTCCATTCTCCTTGAAAACCCTTCCTTTTGCAGAAAGCTCTCCTTTGTAGAGCCTCGCTTTTACCTCAGAAATATTTACATCTGTAAAACTGCCGTCGAATTTCACATCTACCATAGGCAGTAAAAACCCTCTGTACCTGAACGGAGCCAGTGTCCCTTCCCCTTTGTAAAGAGGCTTTCCTGCCGTCCCTGCAACTTTGATTTCGCTTTTGATAAGTCCCTGTATCCCTCTTACGACAGGCAAATGCTTTCTGAGAAGTTCGTACATATTTATGCTGTCTGATGATATCGTAAGATCCAACGCCGCGTCGGGAAAAGACTTGCTTTCTGCCGATGGAGTTATGCTTCCTGTGATCCTGTGTTTGCCTTTCAGAAACTGCATGGACGCTTTATTGATCTTTATTCCTTCAGTATTTCCCTCCATGCTTGACTGTATATCTTCAGCTGAAAACTGCTGCCATCTGATCTCATCAGCATGCATATCAGCGCTCCATTCAATCCCGCGCCCATGATCAGCGATCTTCAGTTCCCCTGAACATGCACCATCCATATCCTGAGATGTATTGAACAGGCCATTGAGAACTGAAAGGTCGACCTCCTTGATTTGACCCTTCAAATCCCACTTTAGGGGTGAAGACGTTTTTTTGTCATTTCCGATCTCAGGAAGGTCAACCTTGCATTTGAGATCAGCACTTCCATGTCCTGTTCTAACTTCCATCCTGCTGAAATCAAGTCTTCCTGAATGATACGCCATTTCGGTATAAAATTTACCTGCTTCAAGACCGCTGAACTTTGCATTTGCAACCGTCATTTTTAATAAAGCATCAGGTAAATCAGCATTACCTTTAAGAGACCATGATCCAAAAGCATCGCCGCAGATATTCATCGTCTTGAAAAATGAAAGAGTCTCATGAAATCTATTTAAAGAGGCGTTTTTAATTGCTCCGCCAAAAGCAAGGACAAATTTTCCATTGTTTTTTTTCATATTACCTGCAGCGGAGATAAAAGCGCCATTCCACAGAAGGGAAGTATTTCTCAAAAAAAATGTTCCATCCGAAAGGTCGTACTCAGAGAAAGCCCTGACCTTTGACAGCTTTCCTATGCCCTTTATTTCAGCAAGAGGAGAGGTGATCTCAGCCTTTATCTTAATCTTTCCGATCTCACCGGCTATTCTTGCAGAAACGTCGGCAGTTCCTTTGAGTTCATACTTTTCCAGCTCGCTAACGGCCTTACCCAGTTCCTGCAGCTTTATTGCCCTGGCGTTCAGTTTCAGGTCTGAGGATATCCCGTCAGCAAAACTCACGGTTCCTGTAAGTCCGATCTTTCTGCCCTCATTAAATGCGGAAAGATTAAGGATTCCAGAGGGTTTTCCTTCAAAAATGGCCTTTCCCTGAAGCGACGTGAATTTCATTTTGTTGTACATAATATTGGAAGGAGAGATCTCTATCTTCCCCACAAGGGAATTAAGGGGGCCCTTGAGGTCCGCCTCAATTGCAGCAATGCTGCCCTTCAGTTTTGCTGCATCGCTGGATATATCATGGTTGATCTTGTCTGTCCAGTCTGCAAAACGAAGATTCTTGGCAGCAGCTTTAAGCTCAAGGTATTTTTCCGGCGATCTGGTATCAAGCCTCATTGATCCCTTCAGTGAGGATTGGAAGACCTTGCTCTCATCAATGGCAATATCAAGTATTCCTTCGCTGTATCTCCATTTTGCAGATACCTCTTCGAGAGGTATCTTGCCTATGACAGCCCTTTTAAGAGTCCCCTCTCCTGCTGTAAAGATATCTTTGCCCTCGCCCTTCATTTCCATGTTTGCCGTCATTATACCCATTACGCCATATCTTGAAATGTTAGGGAATATCAAGGCGATCTTCTCGATGTCAGCATCTTTGATATCGGCTTTAAAATCAGGAAGGGGATAGACTGTGCCTGAAATTTTCGCACTGCCCTCGTCTATTTTCGCAGAAAACCCGTCAAGGACCCAGCTGTCGGCCTCTTTCTTAGCTATCCCATATATTGAAAAAGGAATATCTTTAAACTTCCCCTTCAGCGCAGGGGCAAGCCATTCAAGACCGCGAAGTTCTAGGGAACTGTCATAAAGCTCAAGAAGCCCCCACGGAGAGGAGACTTTTACGCTGTTCAACACAACTTTGTTTATCGGGATATCTTTAGACCCAGTGCTTCCATTTTTCTCCGGCAAAAGCTTGAGCAATGAATCATAATCTGTCTCCAGCCCATCGATCGTAAAGACTGAAATACGGGGCGAATTTTTCAAAAGGCTAGGCAAAGAAAGGTTGATGCTGATCTTTTTGACAGAAAGAAGTTTATCGTCGGAGCGGACCAAAGACAGATCCTCTCCTCTGAAGCCCATTAAGGGATTGCCTTTAAGAGGAGACATCTTCATCTCTACATTGAGCTCGCTGCGAACAGCAGTACTGACCTGCTGAACAACAACGTCACCCATAAAATTGACCTGGGTAAGCAGCAAAAGCAAGATACCGACAACCACGGTTGCCAGTGCAGAAAACATTCCTATTTTGCTGTTGAAATTAATACGTCTCAAAATAAATAACACCTCTGCAGCCTCGGATCGATCTCCAGTTAATAAGAACAGCTATGTATTATACTTGGTAATTCTACCATGTTTTATATTGGTGACATATGCAATTACACTGTTGTCTATTATAACCTGCTGTAATCATATATTTCGCGT
>JAQVPO010000212.1 GCA_028702015.1 Synergistaceae bacterium
GTTAGGTTTTATTCTGTACAATACATCCCATCGGCGTGAAAAATAAAACAGCAGGCAGTAAATATATTTGAATTTACAAATAGAATGATCTGAAATTACAGGTATTTGACCAATCGAACCATGACAATTGAAACTGAGGTGATAGATAATGACAATGACAGTAATTTTGAGTGTGATTGCAGGACTTGCTGTTGGAGTTCTGATAGGATTTATGTACCAAAAAAATGCAGCAGATAAGAAATATAAAGGCGCTCTTTCTGAATCAGAAAGGATAGTTTCCGAAGCTGTTAAAAAAGCCGAACAAATGAAGCGGGACATCGTTTCTGAAGGAAAGGAAGAGATCCACAGGTTAAGGCAGGAACTTGACAGGGACACCCGGGAACGAAGGAATGAACTGCAGCGTTCTGAAAGGCGTCTGGAACAGAAAGAAGAGAATCTTGACAGAAAAATCGAAGGTATAAGCCGCAAAGAAGAAGAACTTGTCCAAAAACATGAACGTGCACAGGAAAAACTCAACCAGCTCTCCGTTAAAGAACAGGAATTGATCTCAAATCTCGAACAGATCGCACAGCTTACACGCGAACAGGCCAGAGACCTCTTGCTGACTGAAGTAGAATCTGAAGCCAACCATCTTATTGGTCTGAGACTTAAAGAACTTGAAGAACGCGCGAAGCGTGAAGCGGATCGTAAAGCTCAGGAAATTATTGCAACCGCAGTTCAGCGCTGCAGTGTTGAATTTACGTCTGACGCAGTTGTCAGCGTTGTAAATCTTCCTTCCGACGAGATGAAAGGACGGATCATCGGCAGAGAAGGCCGAAATATAAGAACCTTTGAAACCCTTACCGGTGTAGACCTTATCGTTGACGATACGCCCGAAGCCGTTACTTTGAGCAGCTTTGACCCTGTTAGGCGTGAAGTTGCCCGCCTTTCACTTGAAAGGCTTGTTGTTGACGGACGTATACATCCCGCTCGGATCGAGGAAATTATTGAGCGCGCAGAAAAAGACGTTCAAATACAGATTCTTGAAACAGCAGAACAGGCACTGCTTGAAACCGGAATCAAGAACATGCATATTGAACTTACGAAGATCATTGGCCAGCTAAGATATCGTACCAGCTATGGGCAGAATGCACTGGCGCACAGTCTGGAAGTTGCTCACCTTGCCGGTATAATGGCGGCAGAAATGGGACTTGATGAGCTCAAAGCAAGAAGAGCGGGTCTTCTGCACGACATCGGAAAGGCCGTTGACCATCAGATAGAAGGGCCTCACGCAAAAATCGGCGCGGACCTTGCTAAGAGATATGGAGAAGCTCCGGACATAGTAAATTCAATTGCAGCTCACCACGAAGACGAGGAACCACAGACGATTTATGCTGTTCTGGTGGCTGCAGCGGATGCTGTAAGCGCATCGCGTCCTGGAGCCAGAAGAGAAAGCCTTGATGCATATGTCAAGAGGCTTGAAAAATTGGAAGAAGTGGCCAAGTCTTTCAGCGGTGTAAGCAAAGCTTTTGCCATTCAGGCAGGGCGTGAAGTCCGCGTGGCAGTTTCGCCTTCTGTGACTGATGACGGGGCCATGCAGAAACTGGCTTACGATATTGCCCGCAAAATTGAGGAAGAAATGAGATACCCAGGACAGATCAAAGTGACCCTGCTTAAAGAAACAAGGGCCGTTGAATACGCTAAATAGGTGATGCGGGATGCGGATCCTTTTTATTGGAGATATTATGGGAAGGCCCGGGAGAAAAGCAATTCCCCGGGTTTTGCCTTCTCTGCGTGAAGAATATGGTGCTTTTGATTTTATAATTGCTAACGGAGAAAACAGCGCGGCAGGTTTTGGCCTGACTGAAACGGTGTTAAAAGAACTTCTTTCCATGGGGATAGATATCCTTACCAGCGGCAACCATGTATGGGACAAAAAAGAAGTATTGCCTCTGCTGGACAGTGAAAAAAGAATACTGCGTCCGGCTAATTATCCTGAAGGAGCCCCTGGACGGGGATTCGGGATATTTGAAAAGAATGGAAAAGAGCTGGCGGTTATCTCTCTTCAGGGACGCACTTTTATGCCTCCTATTGACTGCCCCTTCAGAAAAGCGGAAAAATTGATCGATAAATCAAGGACTCCCTGTATATTTGTTGATTTCCATGCAGAAGCCTCGTCAGAAAAGAAAGCGCTGGCATGCTGGCTGGATGGTAAAATTTCTGCTTTAGCAGGGACTCATACCCATGTGCAGACCTCGGATGAGCAGGTCCTGCCGGGGGGAACTGCCTTTATTTCGGACGTTGGGATGACAGGCGGACATGGCGGTATAATAGGAATGACTGCTGAATCTGTTATGCCAAAATTTTTATATGGTACACCGAGCAGATTTGAAATATGTGACACCGACGTAAGGTTCCACGCTGTGGTAATTGATATTGATGATGAAACCGGACGTGGCATGGATATTCACAGGATCAATGTCCCATGTAATAACTGAAAACTACTTTTAAACGCTTATATTAAAGTAAAGGCGGAGGATTACCTTGATGGTTTTCCTTCGCCTTTACTTTTATTCAACGGACTTTTTTAAAATGGATGATTTGCTTAATTTACGATGTATTACATTGTATGTTAGTAGTTATTATTTAAAAATAGTTGATGTTTTGTTCTACTGTGGTTGTTTTATGATGATTTGCAAACTTGAATTTTAGACTGTAGTATGTTATACAACTTAAGCGCTGAAGGGGCTTATCTTTAGCTGTGTCTTTTTTAATTATTGAGAGGAGAGGGTTATATGTCTGAAAACAGAGAACAGTGGGGCAGCCGGTTTGGATTTATTATGGCTGCTGCCGGTTCAGCGGTAGGTCTTGGTAATATCTGGAGGTTCCCTTATATTACAGGGAAATTCGGTGGAGCAGCTTTTGTTTTAGTTTATCTTGCCGTTGTTATTGTTATTGGGATGTCAGTTATGATCGCAGAGTTTGTGATTGGCCGCAATGCACAGTCAGATGCGGTCGGATCGTTCAGAAAGCTCGGAGGAGGTGCCTGGCCTCTGGTCGGCTGGATGGGCTTTTTCTGCGGCTTCGTGATTTTGTCATATTACGCTGTTATTGCCGGATGGACACTTGCCTATATGTTTAAATCATTTGGCGGACTTATGGCTGCAGCTGCAGAGGGCAAGGCAGGAGATGTCTTCGGTGCTTTTGTAACCGACCCCGTACAGTCTATAGCCTACCACATAGCTGTTATGGCAATAGTAATCGGTATCGTTTACAAGGGGATCAGCGGCGGAATCGAAAAGAGCTGCAAAGTCCTTATGCCCGCTCTTTTTGTTTTGCTTCTCCTGCT
>JAQVPO010000213.1 GCA_028702015.1 Synergistaceae bacterium
AGAGCCCATACAGCCTTGATGACAATCTCTGGGGACGTTCGATTGAATGCGGTATCCTCGAAGATCCGTGGAACGAGCCTCCTAAGGATGCGTATGCGCTTACCGCTGATCCTAAAGATGCTCCTGATGAAGAGGTCACAGTGGAGATAACCTTTGAAGCAGGCACACCTGTTGCAATCAACGGGCAGAAAATGGGAAGCATCGAACTGATCGACTTTATGAACAAGACAGCCGGCAAAGCAGGATATGGACGGATCGATATGGTCGAAGACAGACTCGTAGGCTTCAAGAGCCGTGAAGTTTATGAATGCCCGGGAGCACTTGCACTTATGGAAGCCCATAAAAAACTGGAGACCATTACCCTTTCGAAGGATACCCTGAAGACCAAAAAAGAGATCGAAGTCAGGTTTGCAGAAATGGCCTACGAGGGTTACTGGTTCTCTCCCCTTATGGAAGCGGTGCAGGCATTTATGGACAGTACTCAGAAGGCTGTCAACGGCACAGTTCGGATGAAATTCTACAAAGGCAACGGCATAGTAAACGGGATGAAGTCAGAGAGCTCTGTTTACAATAAAGCCCTTGCCACATACTCCTCCGGCGATATATTTGACCAGTCAGCTTCAGTAGGATTTATCAAGATCTGGGGAATGCCCATCAAGACGTGGAGACAGACCCACAAAGAAAAGAATGTTAACCCGATAGATTCGTTCATTACCGCTAAAGGTAAGAGTGCCTATTAATAATTAAATAGAGAGCTGAGGCGTCAGGAACTCCTGGCTCAGCAAAATCAGTGGTCCTTCGCTTGGGCGTATTTGATATACGCCTTGGCAGGGGCCATTTTTTTTTGCGCAGAAATAAAGATTTTGAAGCGATTAATTAAAATCAGGGTATTGTTTGTTATCGGCATTGCAAACCCTAAACACAAGCTGCCGGACATCCGGATTGGGTATCAGATAGCAGTGATGCGGAGCAGGCTTCATCTTCTGACAGCAGTCTTACTGCTTTTTCTCAGCGCCATTAATTTGCACTTCTTTTTTTGATGCGGTCCAGCTATCGTTTGCCGCTTACTGTTCTGTACGCAGTGCCTCCATAGAGAGGAGAATGTGCTCCTTCATGAGACTTACGCACCTCTCCTTGTCATGTGCCTTAAGCGCTTCGAGCAGGTTTATATGATCTTCAAGGCTGGGGTTGTCTGCAAAATTAAAAAATGATTCAAAAAATATAGTCTGGACGTATGTCCTTGAAAGTATATTTTTTACATATCCCGCAAGTGTACTGTTGCCCGAAGATTCCGCAATTATCTGATGGAAAGTGTCGTTAACATTCATATATAACTCGAGATTTTTTTCTTTGAAGGCTTTTCTTTCCTTATCTATCTGCTCCTGCAGCATGCAGATCTGAAGCGGCGTTATAAGGCTTGCTGCCTTTCTTATAGCCATTATCTCAAGGTTCTCCCGAACCTCGTAAGTGTCGATTATTTCCTGCTTGGTAGGGGCTGCCAGGCATGCGCCCCATCCCGGGACTATCTGGACGAGTCCTTCGTTTTCCAGGCGCCGCAGTGCCTCTCTTACCGGTGTTCTGCTTACGTTGTATTCCTTTGCCAGCGAGATCTCTGGAAGCCTCTGCCCGCTTTTCAGTGTCTTATCGAAAATACCCCTGCGGAGGCCTGCATATACATGGTCCGCGGATGTTTTTCCAGGAGTATTTGCTCTTGCCATTGATCATCCCACCCATTTAATTAAAAAATAATATATATAGTTTATATTTATAACACAATCAAAACATCTTGACATAAAAATAAGTATCATATATAACGTATTAAAAGATGTATTCATTGTATACTATAATTTGAGATTAATAAATATCAGAGGAGTGATATAGGTGATCGATCTTAACAATCTTTGTGGCATGAAGGGAAAAATCGCTATCGTGACGGGAGCTGCCTCCGGGATCGGCGCAGGGATATCTAGATTTTTTTCTGATGCCGGAGTTACAGTGGTAATGGCTGATATCAATGAATCTCTTGCAAAATGCGTGGAAAAAGAAATAACCTCTGCCGGCAATAATGCCCTATTCATGAAATGCAACGTCACCAAAGAATCCGACTGCAAGGCTTTGGCAGATGCAGTTATCGAAAAATTCGGAAGGATAGACATACTTGTGAACTGTGCGGGAGTAGCGCGCCGTCACACGGTAGAGACTCTGTCCGAGGCCGACTGGGATCTTGCGCTTAATGTAACTCTCAAGAGTGTCTTTCTGATGAGCAAGCATGTTGTCCCGCACATGAAGAAAGCCGGCAGGGGAAAAATAGTCAATATCGGTTCCGGCTGGGCTCTCAAAGGCGGAGATCATGCTGTCTCATACTGCGCGGCAAAAGCCGGGGTATGGAATATGACCAGGGCTATGGCTATAGATCACGGTCCGGACAATATCAACGTAAACTGTGTCTGCCCTGGCGACATAGACACTCCGATGCTTAAGAGCGAATGTGAACAGCTGGGCGGAGTATATAACGATAAATACAAGGAGGAATGCGCCCAGCGTCCGATGGCACGCCTTGGAGCGCCTGCGGACGTCGCAATGTGCGTATTCTTCCTCTGCAGCGATATGGCTCCATGGGTGACCGGCTCCAGTCTTGTAGTTGACGGCGGAGGCATTGCATAGAAAAGATTATATAAAGGACATCTGCCGATAGAGGCGGATGAGAAAAACTAAAGATCCAAGTAGCAATTTTTTGAAGCTGAAAACCGGCTGGAAATTTTGCCGGCAGCTCCGTTAAGAGAGTATAAATATTTCAGAGCAGGGAGGTAATTGTATGGTTAAGAAAGTTGTTTATCCTTACATTCCAAATTCGGCGCCTGATGTTCAGAAGGAGATGCTGAAGTATATCGGCGTCAATTCAATAGAAGAGCTGATCGCGGATATTCCGGAAGAGGTCAGGATGAAGGAGCAGATGCAGCTTCCTGAACCTTTTGAGGATGAAGCCGGTATTTACAGGCATGTAAGCGGGATTATGAACAAAAACATCACAGCAGGTGAGCTTCGCTGTTTCCTCGGTGCCGGCTGCTACAACCGTTATGTGCCGGCTGTTGTAGACGAGGTCATCAACAGGTCCGAGTTCCTTACGGCCTATGCTGGTGAGCCCTATGAAGATCACGGACGTTTCCATGCTCTCTTCGAATATCAGTCCATGATGGCAGAACTGCTTGATTTTGATGTCTGCAACGTTCCTAACTATGACGGAAGCCAGGCATGCGGGACTGCCCTCAGAATGGCCACAAGAATAACGAATAGAAA
>JAQVPO010000214.1 GCA_028702015.1 Synergistaceae bacterium
GCTGAACGTGCAAATCAGCTCAAGGAGCAAAGAGTATCTGGGAACAGGTATACTCGAAGGATATGGCTTGACTGAGTGCTCCCCTGTAGTAGCTGTCAGCCACAAAGCTGATGACAGCAAGATCGGAACTGTAGGACAGTTCTTTGATACTTACGAAGTGCAGATAAGAGATATAGAAGGCAAACTTCTTGACATGCATGAAGAAGGAGTGCTCTGGGTAAAAGGGCCTTCCGTAGTTTCAGGATACTTCAGAGATGAAGTTAATACAAGCGAACGGTTTGTAGATGGCTGGTTCAATACAGGAGATATAGTTCGTGTGGACAAAGACGGATATGTTCAGATAGTAGACAGGGCTACAGATATAATTATAGTAAGCGGTTTCAATGTTTACCCGCAGGAGGTAGAAAATGCCCTCTGCAGGCATCCCTCTGTTCAGTCATCTGCCGCGGTAGGAGAAAAAAACAGGCTTGCTGGTGAGATAGTCAAGGCTTTTGTAATATTAAAAGAAGGAAAAGAAGTTACGGAAAAAGAGCTTATAGATTACTGCAAGAAAAACCTTGCACACTATAAGGTTCCCCGTAAGATAGGATTTTTGGATCAATTCCCCATATCTGCTGCAGGAAAGATCCTTCGCAGGGAATTAAGAAAAATAAAGATAGATAAGTAAAAGAAAAGGTTTTCGGGCTATCTCCGAAAACCTTTTCTTTTCTATTCATTCCAATCAACAATCTTGCCTGGGTTCAGAATGTTGCCAGGATCAAATGCAAGTTTAACGCTTTTGATCAGCTCAAGGTGCTTTTTGTCAAGAAAGAGTTTCATGAAGCCTTTCCTTTTAAACCCTATCCCGTGTTCACCGGAGAGGGTTCCTCCCATTTCTATGACAGCCGAATATATTTTTTTCTGAACAATTAAGAGAATCTCATGCCAGTCTTCAGTATCGGGTCCAATGACAGTACAGTGCATATTCCCGTCTCCGGCGTGGCCATATGCGACCCACTGCAGGTTCCTTTCCAGACAAACTTCCTTGATCTTTGCCAGCAAATCAGGAACCCTGTCTATCGGTACTACTAGATCTTCTTTGGTATATCTGTCGTAAAAAAATGAAGTTGCTTCAGGTATTGCCTTTCGTGTCTGCCATATTCTATCTTTTGTACTTCTAGTGTCAGCAACATAAACTTCACTGGCACCGTGTTCCTTTGAAAGCGCTCCTATCTTCTCATACTGTCTTTCAAGGACGTCATGATCGTTTTCTTCAAGCTGGATTATAAGAGCGGCTCCGGCATCGCTGGCTGGAACAGGATTGTTCAGATACTTTTCAACGAGTTCAAGCGCCTTTTTATCCATGAATTCTATGGATGCCGGAATTATGCCCCCTTTTTTGATTATCTGCGGAACAAAGGCTATGGCTGTTTCAGGATCAGGGAATGCAGCAAGGAGATCGACCGAGTGTCTGGGAAGCGGAAGCAGTTTTAATACGGCTTTTGTTATTATTGCCAAAATACCTTCGGATCCGGCGATCAGATGTGTGAAATCCAGGCCTGTAACGTCTTTACGTCTTTTACCTCCGAACCATGTCACTGTTCCATCTGCCAGAACGACCTCCAGAGCCAGTACCTGTGCTCCGGTTGCTCCATATTTTATAACTTTATTGCCTCCTGCGTTTTCTGCTATATTGCCGCCGATGAAGGAAGCGTCCCCGCTGCAGGGATCCCCTGCGTAAAGGAGATCGTGCCGGGCTGCAAGTTTGCTTATCTCCGATGTGACGACGCCTGGTTCAACTGTCACAGTCAGGTTTTTCTCATCAAGCTCAATGATCCGGTTCATTTTTTCAAAAGACATCACAATACCGCCGAATGCTGGCAGTGCTCCTCCCGAAAGTCCTGTTCCAGCTCCTCGAGGGGTAACAGGTATTCTGTTCTCTGAAGCTATTTTCATTATTTCAGATACGTGATTGCTGGATTCAGGAAAAACGAGCGCTTCCGCCTTGTAGTGCCCTTTGTATGAAGAAGAGGGTACTTCATCGTGTGAAAATGAGATCAGTTTCTCATCGTCTGAGGAGACGTTTCCATCTCCTATCGCAGATCTAAGCAGGGAAATAATTTTTTCATCGATCTTTCTGTATGTAAACAATGAGTCCATAAACATACCTCCGAACCACTTAAGTTAAGTCGCCAAGAATCTTCATCTTATCAGCTATAATATCATCATTATAAGTAAGGAGGTGCGCATGTTGAAAAAAGAAATGGATAGCAGCGTCATCCATGGCCTAAGTCTTGCCGGAGATACAGATATCTACCTTTTTCGAGAAGGAAGCCATTGCAGACTTTACAATTTTCTCGGCGCACACAGGATGACTCACGAAGGAAGAGATGGTGTCCTTTTTGCAGTATGGGCTCCAAATGCTGCAGAGGTTTCTGTAATGGGTGACTTCAACGGGTGGAACAGAGATAGCCATAAGCTTGCTCCGAGATGGGATTCATCAGGTATCTGGGAAGGCTTTGTTGCAGGGATAGGAAACTGGTCTTCTTACAAATACTCCATCACAACCAGTAAAGGAGAAAAACTGGATAAAGGCGACCCTTTTGCTTTTTTCTGCGAAAATCTACCGCAAACTGCATCAAAGATATGTCCTGACTTTTTGTTCCAATGGGACGACAGCAAGTGGATGTCATCGAGAGGAGAAAAAAACGCTCTTGCCTCTCCCATTTCTATTTATGAAATGCATACTGGGTCATGGAGAAGAACTGAAGGAAACGAATATATCTCATGGCTTGGACTTGCAGAGGAACTCCCTTCCTATCTTGTTGAAAATGGTTTTACCCATGTTGAATTTCTTCCTGTAATGGAACATCCGTTTTATGGTTCATGGGGCTACCAAACTACGGGCTATTTTGCTCCGACGTCCCGATATGGCTCCCCGGATGATTTCAGGAAGCTAATAGAATCTCTCCATAAAGCAGACATTGGAGTAATACTTGACTGGGTCCCATCTCATTTTCCATCCGATGCCTTCGGACTTGCTAAATTTGACGGGACATCGCTTTATGAACACGAGGACCCAAGAAGGGGATTCCACCCGGATTGGAAAAGCTGCATATTCAATTATGGCAGGAACGAAGTCAGGAGTTTTCTCCTTTCTTCTGCGCATTTCTGGCTTGATAAATATCATGCTGACGGTCTGCGTGTTGATGCAGTAGCCTCAATGCTTTACCTGGATTATTCCAGGAAGGACGGAGAATGGATACCAAATTGTTATGGCGGAAAAGAAAACATAGAGGCGATAGATTTT
>JAQVPO010000215.1 GCA_028702015.1 Synergistaceae bacterium
ATGCGGTCCTTCTCAAACACGTTTTCTCCGAAAGACTGAAGCAACGGTGGAAGCTTAAGTGCATCAACTGCTTCCCGGGGTGCGGCGTGAGTAACTACATAGTCCACCTGCCAGCGGTATTTCGAAGTTTGTTGAATACCATATATATATTCATTGTCTGTCGGTTCCTCTTCTGGCCACCATGAGACGCCTGGCGTCCTCCAATTTTTATCAACGGATATTCCGCCGCCGAAACACCATATTTTCTTATTGTTGATTGTGTAAACGTGCCCGCGTGTTTTCAGGTGCAGGAGGCTGGGGCGCAATACGCCAACAGTCCCTCCAAAACGTTGTTCTTCAGGAAAAGCTAAAAGCCTGGAAAAATTTTCGTGGTTGCCATCTAAAAACAGCGTTGTCCACGGCAGAGCATCAAAATAATCAAGTATGCGGTCTTCATGACGGATAAGGTCTTTATGTCCAGAATTCCAAATTACACCGAAGTCTCCTGCGATGATCATATAGTCATTTTTATTCAAGGAGCGCCCTAGCTCTCTTTCATAGCAGCCAAAACTTTCAGGTCGAAATCTCATGCCATCGGATCCGTGTGTGTCGCCTGTGACGAATATCGCCATGTCTCACAACACTCCTCTACATATACCCGTATGAATTGTCTAATTATAACCGCACTTTTCCAAGACTCTATTTTGAAATTAAGATTTTGAGATACAGGGTATCGTCATTGAACATTAGTCTTAGCTAAGTTCCTTTTTCTCAAATTTCAATGCAAAAAACAAACTACATGTCAGAAGTAAAAGAGGGGCGATCCTTAACCGCCCCTCTATATTGCTGTATCTGAGTGTCTGGTAGAAGCTCAGAGTTAGGACGTTATTTCAGTATCTTGCCCTGCAGATCTTCTTCAGAATCTAGACTTGCTGCGAGATCAGGGTCAGCTAGTCCCAAATAGTAAACGTGCGTGGTAAATTTGCTTCTTTTATTTTCAGGCATTGTCCCCAGATATATTGCGCCGTCTTTGATATCATAGTAGAAATCAAAATTAGCTCTCTTCATACTTATAGTTTTTGGTGTTAAATACGAGGTAAATAAGTGCCAGACCCATGGTGTTGCATTATCAACTTCTGCGATTATCAGGGGCTTGTTGTATCGGTTCATCATTGACACCATCTTCAAAGAAAGAGGAGCTTTAACTGGGATAGTCTTTTTATATGGTTCTTCCATTGTAATACAAATGTCGAGCTCGAACATAATTATTCTTCTCATTGTGATGCATCTCACTTTCTCAAATAAATTTTTGAGATAATAGGTAGGTACTTCAATCTATAGAATGTCTTTTGGACTCACTCCTTCTAAGTTTTTTTGAAAAACTACTAGGCTCAATATCCCTATCTGATCATCATTATTGTTTTATTTATTACTTAGCTCGTTTATTGGAAATTCCCCTTTATTTCTTATCTTTGTTTATTTCATGCTGAGTTATAGATAATTTTCAAAACAATACTGAGAAGACAGAGATTTCAATTTTCTGAAAGTCCGTCCAACCAGTCTGCGTACCATTGCATCATTTTTCGTCTCTCGGGCAGATACTGCGCATAGTTATAAGCTGCTCGGACGCTGCTTCTTTCGCTGTGGGCCATTTGCCTTTCTATAGCGTCTGGTCCCCAGGAGCCTGATTCGTTAAGTGCGGTGCAGGCTATCGAGCGGAACCCATGTACGCACATAAGATCTTTTTTATAGCCCAATACCCTCAAAACTCTGATTAAAGCAGCGTCTGTAAGAGGGGATTCTTTTACACTCCTCCTTATGGGACTGGGAAAAATATATTGTCCGCATGATATTGCCTTTATTTTTTTTAGTAAGGCTATGCACTGTGTAGATAGCGGAACAATATGGGTGGATTTCATCTTCATTTTTTCTGCTGGGATACGCCATTCAGCAGTTTTAAGATTGACCTCTTTCCATTCGGCGAACCGCAGTTCCTTAGAGCGGACGAAGGTGTAGGCTAACATGAGTAATGCGCAGCGAGTCACGGTGCTGGGATATCCGTGTATTCCAAGCATGAGACGGCCTATGTCATCGGTATCCTGCAGTGCCGGGCGGTGAGCCGCGCGGGTAGGAACAAGCAGTCCTTTGAGTGATTGCGTGGGGTCAAATTCACAGTTTCCGGTTCCTATCCCGTAACGCATTACTGATCCGATCATCTGGACAATGCGATGTGCAGTTTCCCGTTTGCCTTCTGCTTCGAGTGTGCGGGCAATGGCTAAAATTTCAGGTGCCGTTATTGATCGCAGAGTCTTGTCGCCAAGTGTGCTCAATATATGTCTGTTTGCCCTTAGGCGGATAGTTTTTTCATGTCGCGGCGCAACGACGTCTTTTACCTTATGGTTATACCAATCCGTGTATACGGTCCGAAATACTACCTCCGCAGCAGTTTTATTATTTACTGAGTTCCCTCCCTTAAGGATTTCGGGAGAAGTAAGCGGAATTTCGTTATTAATGCCCATCATTGCTATAGTGTCCCGTGCATCAAGCAGTGATACCGTAGGGTACTCCCCGATTGTTGTTTTACTGCGCTTACCTTCGGTCAGTTTTCTATGCCGGAAAAATTTTTTTCCTGAGGGCAAAACCTCAACATAGAGGCCATTGCAGTCACTTATTTCATATCTTTCTTTATGAGGCTTTGCAATTCTGATCTCCCGATCCGTCAACATGTTGATTCCTCCTCGTATGATTGTCTTAATTCGATGTTCAAGAGGTTCTGTTGAACCCAAGGTTTTATAATCCCTCCCTCGTTGGTTTCAAAAATATTAAGATTCATTTTCCCAAGTGATCCCACCGTTTTACCCCTGTTTCAGCCCTGTTTTTTCATATTTTTATGTGCAGGTTGTAAAAACGGATCAGGGAACAGAAAATGATTTTGTTAGCATCCTAAATAGGGATACGCACTTCTGTGGGTAATTTCCTTCAAAATTACCCACAGAAAAGGGGGCAAACTGCGGGCAATTTGTTAGGGAGTGCATAAAGCGGGAGCCAGACTGCTTAAGTCCGACGAATTGCTCAAAATCCGGTCTCAGGAAGGGAAAACAAAAAAAATAGGCCCTGTCTGAAAATACAGACAGGACCTAAAGAAATTGCGGGTATCTCTACCCGCAATGCTGATTTTGGCTCCTCGACGAGGACTCGAACCTCGAACCTAGTGGTTAACAGCCACCCGCGCTGCCGATTGCGCCATCGAGGAATAGCTTGCCGAGAACAGAAAACTCGACGCAGAGTATTATAGCACCGATT
>JAQVPO010000216.1 GCA_028702015.1 Synergistaceae bacterium
ACAGGAATCCACCCCGTCATACGGCAAAATTACCATTGAGCCATTAGAGATTGGCTATGGGGTAACTCTGGGCAACTCGCTTCGCAGAGTTCTGCTCTCTTCTATCAGTGGTGCTGCTATTGTTGCTGTGCGTATTGAGGGGGTTCTCCACGAGTTCAGTACTGTTCCTGGTGTAAAAGAGGATGTTATTGAACTTTTGGTAAACCTTAAACACATACCGGTACGCTGTCACTCTTCAGCTGTAACGACACTAAGGCTTGAAGCAAAAGGCCCCAAAGCTATTACAGCTGCAGATATAGAACCTGACAGCGAAGTGGAATTCCCGGATCCTGATGCATATATATGTACCCTCGAAGAAGGGGCTACTCTGATAATGGATCTTTATGTAGGTACAGGGACAGGATATCTGCCGATAGACCGTCCCCGTGTCTCTTATCTGCCAGTTGATGCACTGCAGACAGACGCGCTTTATTCGCCTGTAAAAAGAGTAAAATATGACATCCAGGATAAACGGATGGGGCAGAGAACAGACTACGACAGCCTTACACTCGAGATATGGACGAACGGGGTGGTTTCTCCTGAATCTGCGGTCATACAAGCCAGCAGGATACTTAAAGGATACTATTCTTCAATAGTAGATTCCTTGGCAGGCCCTGGCAGCAGCGCACTTGAAGAGATAATCAAAGGTGAGGAAAGCACAAAGATCATCCCCAATGCTTCAGGTTTTGAAAAACAGGCTGTGATGGCCGGCTTCCCTATGGGCGAGAACTCTATATACTCAAGACCTGTCCGTGACCTTGAACTTTCCGTTCGCAGCGAAAATTGTCTTCTTCGCGGCGGGGTCCATGTGATAGGTGAGCTGGTTTCAAGAACGAGAGAAGATCTCCTTAAGATACGCAACCTGGGGAAGATATCACTCAGGGAAATAGAAGAGAAACTTTCAAAATTCGATTTGAACCTAAGCGGTGACATCAGTACACCTATAGACGATATCGCCGATACGGATGAAGAGAAACAGAAGGAGGAAATTTAAATGAGACACCGCGTTACAACAAGGCGGTTGGGACGCTGCAGCTCCCATAGGTGGGCCATGCTTGGCAATATGGCAGCCAGTCTCTTCATTGAGGGCAGCATTGTGACTACAACGACCAGGGCAAAGGAAGTTCGCAGAGTAGCCGAAAAGCTTATTACAAAGGCTAAATCAGGCAACATCAACGACCGTCGTCTTGTCGTGGCACGCTTGCCGCATAAAGAGGCTGTGACAAAGCTTTTCAATGAACTTGGACCTAAATATGCAGAACGCAACGGCGGCTATACAAGGATAGTAAAACTTGGTGCCCGTGTAGGCGATGCTTCCGAGATGGCGGTTATACAGCTGGTCGATTAATTCATGTGTTCAGGGACGACCCTTTATCTCGAGGGCGCGGAATTCCAGTATCCGGATACTGACAAAAAAGTTATTAAAGGTATAGATCTGGAAATCCGCGCCGGCGAGTGGATTGCACTCCTTGGCCCAAACGGGTCAGGGAAATCTACTTTGCTGAAACTGTTCAATGCCCTGCTGCTCCCATCGCAGGGCTGTTGTTTTATTGACGGCATGGATACAAAGGAGACAATGGCAGTTGAAACAATCAGGTCAAAAGTTTCTATCGTATTCCAGAACCCCGAAGATCAAATAGTTGCGTCGATTGTTGAAGAAGATACGGCCTTTGGTCCTGAGAATCTTGGCCTTCCGTCTGGAGAAATAGTAAGCAGAGTAAAAGAAGCACTTACTGGAGTGGGTCTTTGGGAAAAAAGGAAGCACTCTGTTTCTTCTCTGTCAGGCGGGCAGAAGCAGAGGCTTGCACTTGCAGGAGTCCTTGCAATAAGACCAGGAGCGCTCCTCCTTGACGAATCTATGTCTATGCTTGACCCTGCATCAAGAAAAAGTTTTCTTGATCTGATCAAACGTGCCCATAGCTCAGGATGTACCATTGTCCAGGTTACGCATAGGCTTGATGAGATACTTAACTCAGACAGGACAGTTGTAGTATCAGATGGCCGGATATCATGGCAGGGGAAAACAGAGCAATTTTTATCAATGTCTGAAGATGGTCTGAAGGATATGGGATTTGCAAAACCTACTGTAACTGTGCTCAAAGAAGAGCTTGTTAAGTTTGGCATTATCCCGGTGACGACAAAGTCAGACATTAGGGAGATAAGGGAAAAAATATGTCTCTTGCAGTAAAAGATTTAAGCTTTACATATAACCGTGGTCTGCCTGTAGAGGCAAAAGCTCTTCAGAACATTACATTTGATGCCGAGAAGGGTGAGATCCTTTCAATAGTCGGACACACCGGCAGCGGCAAATCCACACTGGCAATGCATTTAAATGGCCTAATAACACCCCAGCAGGGTGAAGTTGTCATTGACGGGCTAAGAATAGAAAAAGATCCGCAGATTCTTAGAAAGATTCGTCAGTTTGTTGGTCTTGTTTTTCAGTACCCAGAGCAGCAGATATTTGCTGAAACAGTTAATGAAGAGATTTCATTCGGTCCATACAACTGGGGGCTGAGGGGAAATGCCTTGCAGGAAAGGGTCCTTCTTGCAATGGATCTTATCGGGCTTGATCATTCCTTTGCTTCATCCAATCCATTTATGCTTTCGGGAGGAGAAAAAAGGCGTGTTGCAATTGCCTCTGTGCTTGCATCGGAACCAGGATATCTTGTCATGGATGAACCAACTGCAGGTCTTGATTTCAACGGTGTATGCGAACTGACTTCATTGTTAAGATCTATGTCAGAAAATGGTATATGTGTAATCCACATAACACATGATCTGGAACTGGCACTGAGTATAAGCGACAGGATACTTGTCATTTCTGAAGGGACCGTAACAGCATACGGAACTCCTGCAGATATATCAGAGAGACTTTCCAATATGAGTGTTAAAGGTCTCGTACTTCCTGATATTTTATCCTTATCATATGAATTGAAAAAAACAGGCTTGATAAAAAATATTACATCAGATCCATATACTCTGGCAGAACAGATTAAATCGGGGCAGATAAAATGTCACTGATCAAGGGTATGACCTTGGGTCAGTATATGCCGGCCGATTCTTATATACATAAGCTTGACCCACGCTGTAAGCTTTTCATTACAGTATTATCAATGGTTTTGATTTTTATGTCGGGAAGCTTCCCAGCAATGACAATGTGGGGGCTTTTGATATTCTTTTTGGCAAGAATATCGAAAATACCTGCGAAAGCGCTTCTTAGATCCACTAAACCAATA
>JAQVPO010000217.1 GCA_028702015.1 Synergistaceae bacterium
CCTTCATCTGTCCTGCATCTATTTTCTGCTTTATGACATTCTGTACAAGAAGCCTGAGATCACGTATATTATCAAATGCTTTATTTTTTGCTTTGACAGCTGCCTCGACAGAATCAGCAAGCATTACAAGAGCGGTCTCCCTTGACTGAGGATTCGGCCCAGGATATCTGAACTGTTCTTCTGTTGTGTTTTCATCAAGGGCAAGCGACTTTTCATAAAAATATTTCTGTACTGTCGTACCGTGATGTTCTGCTATAAATCTTCTAAGCGTCTTTGGGAGCTTGGCCTCATCAGCTATTTCAAGTCCGTCGCGTACATGAGATATAATAACAAGAGCAGATAGTGACGGAGAAAGCTCATCGTGAATGTTTTTACCGCTGATCTGATTTTCTACAAAATATCTTGGGTTTTTCAATTTTCCGATGTCGTGGTAGTAAGCTCCTGCCTTAACCAGTAATCCGTTCATTTTAAGCTTGTCAGCTGCAGCTTCAGCCATGGTACCAACCATCAGTGTATGGTGATAAGTACCGGGTGCTTCGATCTGAAGCCTTTTAAGCAGAGGCTGGGACGGGTGGCTGAGTTCCAAAAGGCGCATCGGCGATATAACGTCAAAAAGATTTTCCCATATTGGCAGCAGAGCAATGACCAATGTGCTCCAGAAAAGGCTGAAGACAAGAGAAAGGATCGGCATTTGATAAGTATAAAACAACCCCAATCCCCAATGAACTGCTATCGAAACTGCTCCGAGACAAAGTCCTAAAAAGAACAGGTTTCTCCATATGGTAGCCCTGTGGTTTGGCGGATCAAGGAAAAGTATCCTGCCAATGCCGGCAGAAAAGGATGCCAGGATACAGCCAAGGGCAACAATGCCTGGATTAGTGCCGAAAGCTATCATAACACTGATTATCCCGCCCCCCAGCACGATGTGATAAGAGAGGGAAACAGGCAAAGTGAGACAAAGCCATCCTGTCATTCCAAGGACTGCCATTGAATAACCGCCGGTCCTTACGAACATAAGCTCCAGTGACCAGGCTAAAGAAAGTATTACCGATATATATATCCACTGGCGGAAAGACAGCTTATCCTTAAGGCCGTTTTCTATCCACACCGGCCAGAAACTCCACAGGATTATCGCACCAAATATGAAAAAGAGATGCTTAAAGGGAAATCTTGAATCAGGATAGCCCTGTGATGCAAGCAATTTTGCAATTGAAGGCGTAACTACCTGACCTTTTTGTACAAGCACTTCACCAGGACGTATTTCCCTCACAACAGGAGGTATCTGCACAGCAACATCGTCTCTTAACCTTGATGCCATCTCAGAATCACTGTTGATTGAGGGGTTCAAAATAATATCCAGAATTTGGAACGCTACATTTTTGTCTGACTGGGAGAGCCTTACTTCAGAGAGCTCTTTCCATATAAGCTCGGTCTGGCCTTCTCTTGTCTGTGACTTGTTGCGTATTTTTTCAGCAATAATTATCACTGTGCTGATTATGTTGCTCTGAGAAAGCTTGGGAAGTCCGGAAAATAATTCCAAAAGCGGGTTCTGTATCACCTTTGAATAATCACCGGACCTGATCGACTCTATCTTGCTGGAGACCTCCGAAGCGATCTTCTCGTCCTGCACCATAACATCTATGATACGCGAAGCAGCTCTCTGACGAAGCTCAAGAGTAGCAGCCCTGTCTTCGTATCTTGAAGAAGTCAGGGCAAAATAAGTTTTTGCAGAAGGATATCCGATACGATAGTTTTCCAGCCTGTCAAAAACAAACCAGTTACTGATTATAAGCATAGAAGCAACTGCAAGCAGTATCATTCTGAAGGCAATATACTGTTTGTTGGATGTCTTTAGCTCAAGGCTTGTCTTAAGCTGAGATATAAATTTTTTAATCGAGTTCTGGCGTTTTTCCCCGTTGATCATATTCTTCGTATGCCCTCACTATCCGCTGTACGATCTCATGCCGTACAACGTCACGATTGCTCAATCTGACAAAAGCAATACCGGGTATATCATTAAGTATCTTTTGTACAAGTTTCAGCCCTGATTCTTTGCTGGAAGGAAGATCGACCTGCGTTATATCTCCCGTTACCACAGCTTTAGAACCAAATCCAAGGCGTGTCAGGAACATTTTCATCTGCTCCGGAGTTGTGTTCTGCGCTTCATCCAGTATGATAAAACAATCATTCAAAGTTCTGCCTCTCATATATGCAAGAGGCGCAAGCTCAATGATCCCCTTTTCAAAATACCTGTTGAACTTTTCTGTAGGCAAAAGATCATAAAAAGCATCATAGAGCGGCCTCAAATAAGGCTCCACCTTGTCCATCAGATCGCCTGGGAGATATCCGAGCCTCTCTCCTGCTTCAACGACAGGCCTGACCAGAACTATCCTGCTCACCTTGGCCGATTTTAAAAATGCCACCGCCTGCGCAACTGCAAGGTATGTTTTTCCCGTGCCAGCCGGGCCGATAGCAAAAGTCACATCATTATCCCTTATCGCGCATGTGTAATCCTTCTGTCCGTTTGTATAAGGACGTATGGGTTTACCTCTGTTGCTTACACAGACGACTTCGTCATAAAGTGACTTTAAATTAACACTCTCCCCAAGTCCTATCTGGTTCAGTCCATAACGTATTTCAGCACTGGAGAGTTTCTGTCCGTTCAGAGCAAGCTCTGCAAACTGGGTAAGAAGATTTTCAAGCCTTTTGATTAGCTCCTCATTATCGCCGCTGATCATAAGGCTTGAGCCTCTTGCAAAGACCTTGACCGGAAATGCCTGCTCTACCATACGAAGTATCTCTTCATGCCCAGCAAGAAGCTTTACTATTGACTCATCATGTGATGTAAGCGGAGTCATTGTATTCTCTTGCCTTTTATTTTCAGCGTATTCCGTTTCAATCATTCCTTAAAAAAATTATGCCCTGACAACAGATTTCACTTCAGGTACAACCTGTTTTATAGCTGCTTCAACTGTCATGCGCAGGGTCTCCTGTGCATAGGGACATGTACCGCATGAACCGATAAGCTCTACATAAAGCGTCCCGCTTTCTTCGTCAAAACTTATGAACGATACATCGCCGCCATGTGTCTGGAGTGCCGGAGACACCTTGGTATTGATAGCATCCATTATTTTTTCCTGTACTGTCATTGAAGATTCCTCCTGTAGTTTTCGTCTATTTCCAAGCGCTTTCTCCGCTTAAAAATTTAGCCTTCTCGCCCTCAACTTACTATAAATAAGCATCACTGGCGTTAT
>JAQVPO010000218.1 GCA_028702015.1 Synergistaceae bacterium
CACCGGAAAACTTATCCTTGTTACTGCTACCACTCCGACAGCTGCAGGAGAGGGAAAAACGACAGTTACTATAGGTCTTACCCAGGGACTTGTAAAGCGCGGTAAAAAAACTATGACGTGCCTCAGGGAACCGTCACTTGGTCCCTGCTTCGGAGTAAAGGGCGGTGCTGCAGGCGGCGGTTATTCCCAGGTCCTTCCGATGGAATCCATCAACCTGCACTTTACAGGTGACATCCACGCTATAGGGACTGCTCACAACCTCCTCTCCGCCATGATCGACAATCATATCCAGCAGGGAAACCTTCTTAATATAGATCCGCGAAGGATAGTCTGGCGCAGAGTGCTGGACATGAATGACCGCGCGCTCCGCAATATAGTAATAGGCCTTGGCGGCACAGCTCATGGTGTTCCTCGTGAGACTGGATTTGATATCACCGTTGCATCGGAAGTGATGGCAATATTCTGCCTTGCAGACAGCCTAGAGGACCTCAAGTCGCGCCTTGGGAAGATAGTTGTAGCCTATACGTATGACGGCAAACCGGTAACAGCGCACGATATAAAAGCAGAAGGGGCAATGACAGCACTTCTTCGCGATGCAATTAATCCAAACCTTGTGCAGACGATAGAGGGCGTGCCGGCATTTGTACACGGCGGTCCATTCGCAAATATCGCTCATGGGACCAATACCGTAACTGCCACCAGAATGGCCCTCAAGCTCACGGATTATGTTGTTACCGAGGCTGGGTTTGCTTCAGATCTCGGCGCAGAGAAGTTCATGGATATTGTTTCGCGCTATGCCGGATTCCATCCTGATGCGGTCGTGGTAGTCACGACAGTACGTGCTCTTAAACTGCATGGCGGAGCTGCCAAAGACCAGCTCAAAGTTGAAAACAAGGACGCCCTGCAAAAGGGAATTCCCAACCTCGAAGCGCATATTCAGAACATGAAGCAGTTCGGTGTGCCTGTAGTTGTTGCCCTCAATCGCTTTGTAGATGATACAGATGCTGAGCTTCAAATGGTCAGGGCTGCTGCTGAAAAGCTTGGAGCTAGGATCTCTCTTGCCGAAGTATGGGCAAAGGGCGGAGAAGGCGCACTTGATCTGGCTGACCAGGTCCTTGATATGATCGAAAATGAGAAAAATGACTATCATCCGATTTATGAACTGGATCTGCCTCTGAAAGACAAAATTCATGCAATAGCGACAAAAGTTTACGGGGCAGAAGATGTTGTATATGAAGATAAAGCTTCCAAGATGCTGAAGGAACTTGAAGGACTTGGGTACGGGAATCTGCCGGTCTGCATGGCAAAGACCCAGATGTCTCTGTCAGATGATGCATCGGTAAAGGGCAGGCCTACCAACTTTAAGGTTACAGTCCGCGAGATCCGCCTCTCTGCAGGAGCCGGATTCATTGTTGCGATCTGCGGAGCCATGATGACCATGCCGGGTCTTCCCAAAGTGCCTGCTGCGGAAAAAATAGATGTCGACGGTGAAGGAAAGATAGTAGGTCTCTTCTAATCCCTTCCTGTATATCTGAATAAAAGGGCACAGTGCAGTTGAGTCGTGCGCACTGTGCCCTTTATATTATATGTGACCAGGCCTCTCATATATTTATTGTTTGTCTGTAGTCTTGACACCTGTCTTGTCAGGTGATATCGTTCGTGCCATTGAAATTACAGAGGCTGAAGGTGGCACACATGACAGATGTAAAGGAAAAAATACTTGAGTTAAAAAAGGAGAGGGATGCGGCTATCCTTGCGCATTATTATGTGCCGGGCGAAGTTCAGGAGATTGCTGATCAGGTGGGCGATTCCTATTATTTAAGCGTAATTGCTTCTCAGATAAAAGAAAAGGTGATCCTTTTCTGCGGAGTTTCGTTCATGGCTGAAAGCGTAAAGATAATGAATCCTGATAAGACTGTCCTGATGCCTGACACTGGTGCAGAGTGCCCTATGGTCCGCATGGTCTCAGCTGATGATATCAAAAAAGTAAGAGATCGGTATAAAGATCTTGCCGTTGTTTGCTACATCAACTCAACATCTGAGGTCAAAGCCCATTCAGATGTGTGTGTGACATCCTCCAACGCACTTAAGGTAGTCCGCTCCATGCCTGAAAAAAATATTTTTTTTATTCCGGATGAAAATCTTGGGAGGTACGTAGCCTCTGAAACCCCTGGCAAGAACTTTATTTTCAACGATGGTTTCTGCTCTGTGCATGCTGATATAAAAAGAGAAGATGTAGTCAAACTTAAAGCGGAGCATCCTTCAGCAAAAGTCGCTGCCCATCCGGAATGCCGCGAAGAGATAAGAGATTTGTCCGATTATGTCGGAAGCACGTCCGGCATAATTGATTATGTTGAAAAAAGCTGTTCTGAAGAATTTATTGTCTGCACGGAAAGAGGTATCTTCCATAAGCTGGCAAAGAGGGCGGCAGGGAAAAAACTATATTCGCCCGCTCTGTGCACTCTCTGCACAAGTATGAAAAAGAACACTACTGAGAACCTGCTCAATGCTCTTATGTATCCGGGGCATGAGATAACTGTCGATAAGCAGCTGGCTCTAAAAGCTGTGCGCCCGCTTCAAAAAATGCTACGGCTTGCTCAAAGCGAATAAAATATAATGAAAGAATATGATGTGATCATTGCCGGAACCGGAGTCTCCGGCCTGTTCACGGCTTTGAACCTTGGGAAAGACAAGCGGATCGCGATAGTTACGAAAGCCGCCCTTGACGAAACAGATTCTTTTCTGGCACAGGGCGGAATATGCGTGCAGGCTGATGATAATGATTTTGCCAGCTTCATGGAAGATACGCTTAAGGCTGGTCACTATGAAAACAGCAGGGAAGCTGTGGCAGTAATGATACGCCAGTCCAGGGAAATAATAGGAGATCTGCTCCGGCTGGGAGTCGAATTTGACCGTGACGGCTCAGACTTTTCCTATACCAAAGAGGCGGCTCATTCAAGACCCAGGATACTCCACTGCAAAGACAGGACCGGAAGGGAAATAAACAGCAGACTGCTCAGAAAAGTGCAGAGCCTCAGCAACGTCAGTATAATGGAAAAGACTGCTGTGACAGACATCCTTTCAGACAACGGATACTGCCACGGCACGGTAGTCAGGGGCAGCAGCGGCAAATATGAAAATTACTGTTCCCAGGCAACGGTACTGGCAACAGGCGGGCTTGGAGGACTGTTTAAACGCTCCACAAACTATGCTCACCTTACGGGAGATTCGCTTGCCATAGCCCT
>JAQVPO010000219.1 GCA_028702015.1 Synergistaceae bacterium
GCTCTAACCAATTGAGCTACAGCTCCACTTTTTCAGTTGTATGGTGGGCGGAATAGGTTTCGAACCTACGACCCCCTGCGTGTAAGGCAGGTGCTCTCCCGCTGAGCTATCCGCCCGCACCGCGTAGTCGTACCGCATCTTCAACAACGCTAGCTATTATACCGATTTCGCCTGACATGTCAACAGTTTTCGGAAGCGATTTTTCCTATATTTTCTTTCTTTTTCTTATTGGACTTTACTTTTCCGCACTGCCTCATCAAATAATCTTTTTTAATTTACTGAATGTAACAGTTTTAATAAAACTATAACCTGTTTTATCCTTATTGATGTATTATATCTGAAAATATCTGAAGCGTCATAACTGCAAAGCATAAAAACCATACTACAGGAGATTTTCTATGCAGAAACTCGGCATCATTGATATCGGATCAAACTCCATGCGCGTAATAATCGTTCAAATAAACACAGACGGGTCTTTCCGTGTCCTTGACGAACAGAAAGAAAGCGTGCGTTTAGGAGAGAAGACCAACTGCTCATGTGTATTAAGCGAAGAAAAAATAGAGACAGCAATCGAAGCTCTGAAACTGTTTATAGATCTGTGCGAGGCGCTTGAGGTAACGGAATATATTTGTGTCGCAACTGAAGCGGTCCGCAGAGCCTTGAACAAAACTCAGTTCGTCGAAAGGGTAAAAACTCAGCTTGGGCTGGAAGTACGCGTTATCAGCGGACAGGAAGAAGCTTTCTATGATTATTTCGGCGTAGTAAATACGATGGATATTCCGGATGCTTTGATCGTTGATATAGGAGGAAGCAGCACTGAAATCATTCTTGCATCCGGAAGGAACATCGAAAGATCAGTTAGCCTTCCGTTCGGTGCGATCACTTTATCGCAGATGTTCGGTCTTAAAGACCGGATCAGTAAAAATACACAAGAAAACCTGCATGGATTTTTGCATGAAAAACTGGGAAAACTTGAATGGCTTAGGGGAAACAGACCAATTGTCGGGGTCGGGGGCTCCTTCCGGAACATTGGAAAAATAGACCGAAAACGCACGAATTATCCCCTTGATATAACACATAATTATCCATTATCATCAGATTCCTTACTAAACATATACGAAATGATAAGCGAGAGTTCAATGGATGAAAGAAAAGGAATCAAAGGACTCTCAGCAGACAGATCAGATATCATACCAGGTGCGCTTTCTGAAATAGCTGTTTTGACAGAGATAACCGGTATAAAAGAAATAGTGATAAGCGGTTCGGGCATTCGTGAGGGATTGTTTTATGAGTACCTGCTGAAAAGCAGAGAGCCTGTTGACGATGTGCTTGATTTTTCACTTCAGAATATCATTAACAATTATAGGATCAATAAAGTCCATGCATATAACGTATGGAAACTGGCGCTTAAATTGTTCAGTCAGCTTAAAAATAAATTTGAACTTGAGAGCGGATGCATAAATATATTAAAAGCTTCTGCGCTGCTCCATGACTACGGAACAAACCTAAGCTATTATGATCATCATAAGCATTCGTTCTATCAAATACTCAACAGCAGGATCAACGGACTGACACAAAAAGAAATTATCATGGCAGCCGAGGTCGCTCTCCTTCATCGTAAAGATAATGCAAAGATCACAGCTCCCTTCGGCCTGATTTTCAGTGACCACGAGAAAAACACTATACGCAGGCTCGGTGTAATAGTTGGTATTGCAGAAAGTCTGGACAGACGCCAAAATGGAAACATAAATGACATCGACATAATTTTTGATAAAAATTCAGTTAAGATCATTGTCTCTGCTGGAATAAATCCGCGTCTGGAAATCAAAGATGCCTTAAGCGCAAAACAAAGGTTCCAGCGCGTTTTCAGACATGACCTGCATATAGAAGAATTGCAGCAAATATGACTTACTCCGTATTAAATTCAGAAAAGCCTTCTTCTCTCACATTCTATTTGAAGCATCTGCGGCGAGTTTTGACCTCAAACATTCACTTGGCAGCATCGTAAGCTGAAAACAAAGAGGGCTGCCTTTCATTTTTTCTGAGGCATAACTTAATCCGTTTGTCTTTTCATCAAGAAGAGGGTTGTCTATCTGCTGCGGGTCACCTAGCATAACGACCTTTGTTCCCTTGCCCACTCTGGTGATGATGCCTTTCGCCTGCTTAGGAGTAAGGTTCTGCGCTTCATCAATAATTAAAAAAGTGTCGGTAATAGAACGCCCTCTGATAAAATTCATTGCTTCTGCAGTGATCAGTCCGCGGTCAAAAAGTTCGTCTATCTTGTCTTTCAGTTTTTTTTCATTTTTATAACGGGTATCATCGTTATTGTCGACCAGGATCTCAAGGTTATCGATTATCGGACGCAGGAAAGGCGCGATTTTTTCCTGTTCCGTCCCCGGCAGAAAACCTATCTCTTCATCAAATTGGACATTCGGTCTGGTTACAAGGATTTTTCTGTATTTTTTTGAGTCGATTTCAAATGTATGTTCGAGTCCGACTGCAAGAGCATAGAATGTCTTGGCTGTTCCTGCAGCTCCTTTGACAATAACGAGAGGAGCTGCTGAGGCATCTTCCATCAGTGCTTCCTGCAAAAACCGCTGACCTACGTTTTTAGGTTTTACACCAAAGGGTTCATTTTTCAGGCTTTTTAAAGGGACTATTTTTTGTCCGTCATAGCGTCCAAGGAGTGTTTTGCTTTCGTTGGTTTCAGAATGTATTATAAAAAACTGATTGTGTTCGGGGACAACTTCTGAAGTCTGCTCCCCGTCCATTACATAGACAGAGCTTACTGGAATCCCGTTTTTTTTGAATCCGCCCATCGCTTTGTCTGTAGCATATACATCAATCCTTCCTGTATATTGTTTATCGAGCCCGGGAGCCTGTTCAGTTGTAAAGTCTTCGGCAGGTATCTGCAGGATCTGGGCTTTAAGCCTCACAATGATATCTTTAGTCACAAGCACTACTGTCTCTCCCTGTTCCATTAGGCCGCGACAGACCTTTAGGATCCGGTTGTCATTGGATTCGTTTTTAAATCCATAGGGTAGTTCTACAGCTGAATAGTTTGTTTCGATCTTTATAACGCCGCCAGAGCTGAGAGAGACACCATCATAAAGGCTGCCGGTCAGCCTGATTTGTTCCAGCAGGCGGATCGCCTGCCTTGCATTTGCTCCGCGTTCTCCGTCATCATTTTTCAGTCTGTCCAGTTCTTCAAGAACAGCTATCGGAAGCACTACCT
>JAQVPO010000220.1 GCA_028702015.1 Synergistaceae bacterium
CTGTGCGTGGTGCTTGCCGGGTGGATAACTATTGTTCTTGACTCTCCCAGATTTGCCATATGCCCAATCAGATTCAGATTTTCAATAAATTTCTTTCCTGACTCTATGCCGCCTTTAACTGAAAATGCAATCATTCCTCCGCATCCGTTTTTCAGATATACACGAGCCATGTCATTCTGAGGATGGCTTGAAAGTCCTGGATATCTGACCCATTCAACGGAAGGATGCCCTTCAAGGAAGCGCGCTGTCTCAAGAGCATTTGTGCTGTGCCTCTCCATCCTGAGAGGCAGCGTTCCAAGTGATATGTGGAGCAGGTACGCATCAAAAGGAGACTGACATCCCCCAAGGTCGCGCACCAATGCTGTGTGGAGTTTAGCGTAAAGGGCTGCGTTTCCGAATTTTTCTGTAAAGACAATATCGTGGTAAGCTGGATCAGGCTTGGCTATCCCGGGAAATTTATCCGGATATGCCGACCAGTCAAAGTTGCCTCCGTCAACTATAGCCCCTCCTACAACATTTCCGTTCCCGGAGATATATTTTGTAGTAGAGTGTATAACCGCATTTGCACCCCACTCTATAGGTCTGCAGAGAACTGGGGAAGCAAAGGTGTTATCAATTATGAGCGGCACCCCCTGACGTTTTGCAATTCTAGCAAGCGCTTCAAGCGGTGCAACATTCATTACCGGATTACCTATGGTTTCAGTTATGATCCCTCGGGTATCATCATTTACAGCCTGCTCAACCTGACATGGATGATCGCTGTCTACCAGTATAGTCTCTATGCCAAAACGCGAAAAAACATTTTGAAGAAGTGTAAGTGTTCCTCCATATATTTTTTTTGAAACAACCATATTGTGACCACTGGAACATAAGGCTGCAATAAGGTGCGTAAATGCAGACTGCCCGGAAGAAAGAGCAAGGCACCCGACGCCTCCTTCAAGTGAATTAAGTCCTTCTTCAAATGCAGAGACTGTAGGATTTGAAAGTCTTGAATAAATATATCCTTCTTCAGAAAGGCTGAAAAGTCTTGCTGCATGATCCGTGTCTTTAAATTGGTATGCAGATGTAACATAGATAGGCAAGCCTGCCGCTCCGGTGGCAGGATCGTTTTTCCAGCCGCAGTGGAGCGCTCTGGTCATCATACCAAAGTTTTTTTTCTTCTGACATATAAATTCCTCCTTGCAAAATATAAAATTAAGGGCCGGATCTCTCTAAAGGCCCGGCCCTGTGAAAACGACAGGATAAACGTGTCTACTTCATCAGGAAGGACCCATCAACAGCATACATCATAATACAATTTCCAAATATTACAGACTTGTTCACTTAGATCCCTCCTGTTTAATCCATTTAGACTATTATTAGCGGAGATTCTAATCTCCGCTAATAATAGTGTCAACAAATTATTCAATAATTGTTATTTATTTACCATATTTTTACTATACAACGGGACAAAATCAGATTATAGTTCTATTAAGCAGATAAATATTTTGAGGAGGCGTGATACCATGCAGAAAAAAGTTTGGGTGGTTACCCACACACAAGGACTTGAAGTAACTGATAACAGTGTTTTTGATAACGAGGCAGATGCCGCAAACTATGCACATGAAATGGCTACATCAGGCAAGGGAAGCTATCAGGTCCTTGCGTCAGTCTTAAACAGCAGAGAAGCTATCAATGAAGAATCCATGCACTGGACCGCAGTTCCTGAATTCGATGCTGAATGCCTGGAGTGCCTTGTCCAGGAAGTGGCAGAAGAAGCCAAAGAAGAATTTGACGAAGAAGCCTGCGCTGAATTCTTCGAGAAAAACAAAGACCAGCTTCAGAAACACGCCGACGAAATTGTACATGAATACCTAAGAAAAGAACTCAGAGACTACATCAACAATGAAAGGGTCATCCTGGGCTGACAGCAGCAAAGATCCAGGGAGGCCGGCTGATCCAGCCAGCCTCCCTTTTTATATGTACACTATCATCTTTTAGTAGTAGAATTCTGATTCAGTTTTAACAAAAAGGAGAATGTTTTTGGAATTCATAACAAATATCCCGCTTTTTGGAAGCATCGCCAATGCCGTCTTTATAATATGCGGGGCAGTTATCGGGCTCGCCCTTAGGAAAAAACTTTCTGCCAAAATATTGGAACTGCCAGTACAGGGCATGGCACTCTTTGTAATGTCCCTTGGAATATCCATGTCGATAACAACAAAACATCCGCTGATAGTTATTGCAAGTATTGCTTCCGGGTCAGTCATAGGAGAAATGATCGATCTTGAAGGAAAATTAGAAAGAGGCTGTGCGGCCCTGGAATGCAGGATAGGGGACAATGCAAAAGGGTTCTCATCTGGCTTTATCGCAGCCAGCCTAATATACTGCACTGGATCAATGGCTGTATTGGGCTCTTTTGAAGAAGGGCTCGGAGGATACCCCTCGCTGCTTTTGGCCAAGGGACTGATCGACGGGCTCACATCAATAGCAATGGCAGCATCACTCGGTTTTGGAGTAATTTTTGCATCAATCCCTGTGTTCCTGTATCAGGGAACTCTCACGCTTGCCGCTGTCTGGATACAACCCTTTATGTCACAGCCTGCGATAATTGAAATGAGCGCCACGGGAGGCCTTATGCTTATGGGCATCGGCATCAATCTTCTGGGCTTGATGAAAATACGTGTAATGAACATGCTTCCAGGCTTGGTCATATCAATAATACTTGTACAGCTTTTTATCTGACTCCAATCCCGGCAATGGCGATTTTCTGATGAGAAGCATAGTGTCAACTATTTTATTTTAAACGGTTGACAAGATCATCAATTGATTATAATATCTTCCGCATGAAAACCAGAAGGATAATATACATCTCAATTTTTGCCATACTTACTGCCGTAGGAGCCCGGATCTCCATTCCTCTTCCGCTGGTCCCTTTCACTCTGCAGACAATGTTCTGCATGCTGGCCGGACTTCTTTTAGGGCCTAAATACGGAGCTGCTTCGCAGGCTTTTTACATGTTTATAGGACTTCTTGGCGTACCCGTTTTTACAGGAGGAGGGGGCCTTTCCTCAGTTTTCATGCCTTCCTTCGGGTATGTGGTCGGATTTGTGGCATGTGCATGGATAACTGGTACAGTATCCCAAAAAATCTCAGCCTCCGGCAACGCCCCAAGATTAAGAAACTATCTGGCAGCTTCTCTCGCAGGGGTAGCCGGTG
>JAQVPO010000221.1 GCA_028702015.1 Synergistaceae bacterium
TTTACGACGACAAACGTAGCAGTTATCGTGAATAAATGTTAGGATTATTCTTCCAAAAAATTGGATGAATCAAGCATTAACAGTTGAATCAATTTGGGTTATTTTCGCACAAGAATCATTTATATATCAGATAATCAAATGATATATAAACACAAACCGGAAACAAAATTTACAGGTTACTTTTTCCAATAGGCTACCTATGCAGCAGTATTACATCGGTAAACGCCGGTACTGGGAGGGAGACACGTGGGTCAGTTTTTTAAAAATACGGGAAAAATAAGCCAGATCATAGAAGCCACATTCTTCGGCAATCTGACCGATCGCTTTATCTCCCGAAGCAAGTTTCTTTTTGGCACAGTTCACACGCAGATTCATGATGAACAAAGACGGGGTATAGCCGGATACCGCACTCAGTTTCCTGTTGAGCTGAGAAGGACTGACACAGAGTCTCTCGGCCAAAGTTACCGTGGAGAAATGAGAATTTTGCATTTCGCTATACACAATATCCGTAGCTTTTTGCAGGAATTCCATCCCGGCATCTTTTCCTTGCGACACTTCACCTTTTTGAATGGCCCGCATATATTTCTCCTTGAGTAAACGACGATTTTCTATCAGGGTTTCAATCTGTATTAACAGCTCATTCAAATGAAAAGGTTTACGAATATATGCATCTGCTCCATGTTGCAATCCTCTCAACCGGTCCTCCTGTGTACCTTTTGCGGTGAGCAGGATTACCGGAATATGGTTCAGCAACACAGATGAGCGAATCTCCCTGCAAAGTGTAAGCCCATCTTTATTGGGCATCATGATATCGGAAATAATGATGTCAGGCATCAGTTCACTGGCACGCTCCAGTCCCTCAACGCCGTCACGTTCGGCAAACACATTATAGCGGGCAGAGAGAAGGGCCTTGATATAGAGTACCACGTCCTCGTTGTCTTCTATGATCAGGACCGTAGATCTTCGGTCGGTTCCGGAAATTCGTTCCCCATAATTTGACTCATTAAATCCGTTGTCCGGGTACTCCATCTCCGGAATCACCCTGACAGGTGAAAAAGTTTCGGGTTGATGAATATTCCAGAGGGGCAAATTGGCCTCAACCGACTGTCGGAGAGGCAACGTAACCGTAAATAGGGTACCTTTTCCTTCTTCACTTTCTACCTCAATTTTTCCATGCATCATTTCCACCAGCTGACGGCAATAACTTAATCCAATTCCGCTTCCATTATTTTTATCGGATTGCGTGCCCTGGTAAAAAAGATCAAAAATATGTTCTATCTCCTTCTCCGATATCCCTTTTCCATGATCTGTTACCGTCAGGATCACATCTCTCTGTTTTGCGGTCACAAGCTGAATAGAGATAGTGCTACCGGAATGACTGAATTTGATGGCATTCGACAACAGATTCTGCATAATATCGTCCATATAATAGGAGACGAAATCCATCTCTATGACCGGTTCATTATACGTAAATATTAACTGAATGTGCTTGCTTTTGGCGTACAGGCGAAAAGAATCTATTACCATCTGCAGGTAGACAACAATGTTACCTTTTTGCCACTCGGGTGTATCCATTCCTGCATTGATCCTGGACATGCTCAGCAATTGATTCACCAGTGACAGCAAATGAGCACCCTGTCGGTCTATGGCTTTCAGATAGGATTTTGTTTCGGCCTGAGAGAGGCGTTTCTCTGTCTGCATGTGATTGCTCAGACCGAGGATCACGGTGAGAGGAGTTCTGAACTCATGGGTCACATTGGTAAAGAAATTTGTCCGTATACGGTTTAAATTCCGGAGAGCCTTGTTACTTTTTGTGCGTTGAAGATATGCATACATGAGCGTAACCAGTAAAAGAATCAACAATACGACAAAGATAAAGGATGCATACAGAATGGTCCTTTTCTGACTGGTCTCCATTTCGTTTTTCAGATTCAGCTCTGAGATGAATTGCCTGTTTTTATCCCGTTCGTATTTAAGTCGCATGTCGGTTACCTTATTCAGCTTCTCAATATTCTGGATACTATCCTGAAATGCCATACTGATTTTATAATCGTTCAGTGCTCCTGCAAAATTTCCCATCTTTAGATTATACTCATGCAGTAAATTATATACTTTAGAGAGATGTTCCGGTGAATGAATTTCGTTGGCAGCATTTTTTGCCAGTTCAATATACGTTTTGGATTCTACGAAATCACCTTTGAGCAGATTTATACGTGCCAACGCCAGCGCAGCTTCCAGCCAGTGCCATGTATCAGTAAGGTCGCTCATTATATCGTAAGCCAGCAAATAAGTATGTTCTGCTTTATCATATTGTTGTTGCAGTTCATAAATATTTCCGATATGAATATGGCATAGACCTATACCCATCAGCGATTTTGCCAGCACGTTGTGTTCCATGGAACGCTGATAATAGAAGAAGGCAGAATCATACATCTGTTTTTCTTCGAAGATGGCACCTAAGTTTGCATAATTAATGGCCTGCCCCACATGGCTATTTAGCATCTTTTCTTCCTTCAACGCTTCCCGAAACGATCTTTCGGCTTCCTCATAGCTTCCCGCAGAAAGGTATATATTTCCTATGCCGTTTATAGCTATTACCCGGTTTTTCCGGCCCGTGGGCCCATTTCTGAGAGAAAAAGCTTCTGCCATCTGCAGTGCCTGATAATGATAATCAGAAGCTTCAGGCAACGCGCCAATCCTTCTGAAATCCGTACCCAAGTTATTCAGAGCCTGCGTAATTCCAATGGTATCCTTGATCTTATAAGCAGACAATAATCCCTGCTGATGATAGGCAATGGCTTTGGAGAAATCAGATGAAACACGCATTCTTTCACCCAACTCTTTGTACAATACAGACATGGCCAATTCATCCTCTTCGCTGATGCTTTTGTTCAATAAAACATGTATAGAGTCGATTGAAAATTGATCTTGCGAGATTCTCTCCTCCAGTTTCTTTTTTTCTACAACGGAAAATTTCTGTACCCTTCCATCCGAATTACAGGAAATAAAAAATAGAATAAGATTCAGGGATATTACTGTCAAAAAAACATTCGACCAATTTCCCCAAAACAACATGCTTTCGATAGATCAATATGTTTTAATTGTGAGCACATGAATCCATATTTTATACAAAAATAATTAAAGATATGAATCTGCCATATTTTTTCTCTCGTTTTTTTACTGCATAACAAATTA